>NZ_JBYTBV010000001.1:0-187278 GCF_058789615.1 Rhodanobacter sp. FW106-PBR-R2A-2-24 | reverse complement strand
CCCAGTCCGGTGAGGGCCAGGTCTGAAGCTATGGCGGCGCGGATTGAACCACTGCCGCAATGAGGTGCACGGCACCATCGGCACGTTCGATCCGCCCGTCAATCCGAACCTCCGCAACAGTTCTCAGGAGCACTCGGTACCGCTCCGCGACGTCTGGCCATAGCACCACATTGAGCCAGGCCGTCTCGTCCTCGAGAGTGAGGAAGGTCACCCCACCCGCAGCCGGCGGCGATTGGCGCATTCCAATCACGCCGGCGACCCTCACGCGCTGACGGTGCCGGGCCGCGCCGGCCTGCGCAAGGGTGAGCCATCCTTCGCTGGCCAGCCGTGGGCGCCGGAGCGCCATTGGGTGCCCTGCAGGTGCGAGACCCATCGCTGCATAGTCCGCCCAGAGATTGTCGGCTGCGGTCGGCGTGCGCAGCGCCGGCGCCGCCTCGGTCGTACTGCCGAACAGCGGCAACGTCGCCTCGATGCCGCTGGCGACCCAGCGCGCGACGTGGCGGTGCCCTGCGAGCCCCTCGAGTGCGCCGGCGTCGGCGAGCAGCGGCAGATCCCGCTGATCCAGCGCCGCGCGGCGTGCGAGGTCGGAGACGTCGCGGAAAGGTGCCTCTCGACGCGCCTGCAGGAGACGTACGGCACTCTCGGCGCGAAAGCCGGAGATTTCGCGCAGGCCAAGCCGGATGGCGGCGCGCGGCCCTGCTCCCTCCAGTTGCGTCTCCCATCCACTGACGAGCACATCCGGTGGGCGGATCGCGATGCCGTGGCGCCGCGCGTCCTGGCCGAGCTGATCTGTGGTGTAGAACCCCATCGGCTGAGCGTTCAGCAACGCGGCGAGGAAAGCGCTCGGGTAGTGCGCCTTGAGGTAGGCGGACGCGTAGGCGATGAGGGCGAAACTCGCCGCGTGCGACTCCGGGAATCCGTAGGCTCCAAAGCCTCGGATCATCTCGAACACCTGCACCGCGAAGGCCTCCGTGTATCCGCGCTCGGTCATACCAGTGAGCAGCCGCGTGCGGAAATGCTCCAGCGTGCCGTGGCGCTCCCACGCGCCCATCGACCGGCGCAACTGGTCGGCCTCGCCCGCCGTGAAGCCGGCGGCGACCACGGCCAGCTGCATCACCTGCTCCTGGAAGATCGGCACACCCAGGGTGCGCTCCAGCACGCTGCGCACCTCGGGCGACGGGTAGCTGGCCACCTCCCTGCCCTGCCGCCGGCGCAGATAGGGATGCACCATCCCTCCCTGGATCGGGCCGGGCCGGATGATCGCGGTCTGCACCACCAGGTCGTAGAAGCACTTCGGCCGCAGGCGCGGCAGCATCGCCATCTGCGCCCTGCTCTCCACCTGGAACACGCCTACCGTGTCGGCACGCCTGAGCATGGCGTACGTCGCCGGGTCTTCGGCCGGGATGTCGGCCATCGACAGCGACACCCCGTGGTGGTGCTGGATGAGGCCGAACGTCCGGCGCAGGGCGGAAAGCATGCCCAGTGCCAGGATGTCGACCTTGAGCAGCCCCATCGTCTCGAGATCGTTCTTGTCCCACTGGATGACGGTGCGCCCCTCCATCGTTGCGGGCTCGACTGGCACCAGCTCGGCGAGCGGCGCGGCGCTGATGACGAACCCGCCCACATGCTGCGAGAGGTGCCGAGGCGTGCCGACCAACTGCATGGCCAGCACCAGCAGGCGGCGCATCGTCGGAGTGTCGACGTCGACACCGGTCTCAGCCAGGCGCGCCGGCACCGACGCGGCGTCGCCCCATCCGTCCATGGCGCGCGCCAGCCGGTCGATCAGATCCGGATCGAGGTCGAGTGCACGGCCCACGTCGCGCACCGCGCTGCGCGGTCGGTACGTGGTGATCGCCGCGGTCAGCGCCGCGCGGTCGCGGCCGTAGCGCGAGTACACGAACTGGATGACCTCCTCCCTGCGTTCATGTTCGAAGTCCACGTCGATATCCGGCGGCTCGGCGCGCTCCCGGGACAGGAAGCGCTCGAACAGCAGGTGTCCGCGTCCGGGGTCGACCTCGGTGATGCCCAGCGCGTAGCAGACGACGGAGTTCGCGGCCGAGCCGCGACCTTGGCAGAGGATCTGGCGCGAGCGTGCAAAGGCGACGATGTCGTGGACCGTGAGAAAGAAGGCTTCGTAGCCAAGCTCGGCGATCAGTGCGAGTTCGTGGTCGATCTGGGCCGCCTGCGGCGCCGGTACGCCTTTGGGCCAGCGCCGCGCCGCGCCCTCGGTCACCAGCGCGCGCAGCCATGCCGCCGGCGTCACGCCGACAGGCACGCTGTCCAGCGGTGGCCGGCATCCCAGCGTGCCAAGATCCAGCTCGCAGCGCGCGGCGATGCGCAGCGTCTCGGCGATCAGCGCGGGTGGGTACAGCGCAGCGAGATCCGCTGGCGCGCGCAGGTGGCGCTCGCCGTTCGGGAACAGGCGATCAGCGATACGCGCGACCGGCTCGCCGTGCCGGATCGCCGTCACGGTGTCCTGCAGGGCGCGCTGGCTGCGCGTGGCCATGTGCACGTCACCGGTGGCGACCAGCGGCAGGCCGGTGGCGTCGCCGATCGCGCGCAAGGCCGCCAGCGTTTCCACATCACGATCGCCACGGTGCAACTCGACGGCGAGCCAGGCACGGCCGGGAAAGGCATGCGCCACACGATCCGCCCGCGCCGCCGCGCCGGCGGGAACGTGGCCATGGTGGTCGGCGCCGCATAGTAGGGCGAGCAGCCCTTCGTGGTTCCCGACTGCGTCCTCCCAGCGTGCCTCGTAGCTTCCCTTCGCGGCGCGGCCGCGCGCCGCGGTGATGATCCGGCAGAGGTTCGTGTAGCCGGTGCGGTCGCTGGCCAACAGCACCAGGCGCGCGCCGTCTTCCAGCTCGAGCTCGCTACCGACGATCAACGGCACGCCGGTGGCGCGCGACGCCTCCAGTGCGCGGACGATGCCCGCCAGGCTGCACACGTCGGTGATCGCCAGTGCCCGGTATCCCAACGCAGCCGCTCGCTCGAACAGCGTGCGCGCGCTGGCGACTCCGCGCAGGAAAGAGAGATTGGAAACGCAATGCAGTTCGGCGTACATCACGACCCACCGTTTTCGTGCCGGGCCGCGACGCGTGCTAGGATCAGCTGAGGCGCCGGCCAGCGCCCGCTGCTCACCGATGGCAGACCCTCACGGGATGGCTTCCACTTCCTATTTCCTGATTCCCCTCTGCAGGCGAATCTTGGCTGTGAGCACCGGGCGTTCGCCTCCAGCGAGGAGTCAGCGTCATGCGTTTCATCCCAACCACGACCGCGAAGGTCGAAGCCCTCAAGAAGCAAGCCAAGCGCCTGCAGCGCAACGGCGGCGGCAAGCATGCCGACCTGCTGAACCGTGTCGCGCGCACCGCCGGGTACGAGCACTGGCACCACGTCACGTTGTGTCTGCGCGAGACCGAAGGCGTCGCCAGCGAGCGGACGCTTCAAGCGACTATCGAGCACATCCTCAACCTTGAGCGGCGCGGCGAGGCTGCCATTGTCGGCACCGGACCGGACACGTCGCGTACCCAGCCTTTCCTCGTGTTCTCGACCGGCATCGGCGACGCGTGGCTCCTGGATCCGGTCGAGCACCAGGCTTGCTGCCTGATGTGGCAGGGCCAGCGGCAGTCCCCCACGATCCGCGACCTCCCAGGCCAGTTGCAGATCCTCTGGGAAGGTAGCTACGCGCTGCGAGGCGCCTTCTTCGAGGTCGACCTCGAGCATCCAGCGATCGGCCACCGCGCGATCGCCGGCTACCCGGTCGACGCGCTGCGGGAATTCCTGCTGCCTGCGCAGCCGGCAGAGGAGACGATCGCCCAGGTGTTCGGCCAGGAAGACGCCGTGAGTATCACGCCAGACATCGTCCAACGCCTGGTGCACGAAGGCTGGAAGGCGGAACAACTCAGTGCCGCGATACGCCAGGGCGCTCGCTATTCTCCGGCAAGGAACACCGTGCTCTTCCCGCCGATGCAGGGGCCGGAGTGACCGCGCGCCCACCGCGGCGCTACCCAAACCAGCCATGGACGAACCAGGCGGCTGTGCGCAGGTCCTGGTAGACCCACAACGTCTCGCCGGCGCCGCCACGCGCGATGTAGTAGTCGCGCCGGGCGTCGGCATCCCACCAGCCCGACTCTACGCGCTCGGGCCCGGCCAGGAGGTCACCCGGTCTGCCTCGCCATGGCTGCGGCGAAGGCAGGAGCCAGGTGGGGCGATGGCGCGTTCCCGGCGGCGGCGTGGGGCCGAGCGCAGTGGGCGGCACTTCAAGGGCAAGCAAAGGGAAATGGCAGGCCAGCCACAGCATCACGTCCACGCGACCCGCACCGGTGGTACCGGTGGGCCGCGCCTCTTGAGCACGTCGACGTAGAGAGCTGCAGGCCCGGCGCCACGCAGGCCCAGCCGTAGGGCTGCACTGTTGGCGATCGCCGCCGGCGGGCCGAACACAAATCCCAGGCCGGCGCCGGTGGCCAGCGCGAGGGCGAGCCGCCGGCTGGTGCGGTCATCCAGTGGATCGGGCCACCAGGCCAACACCGCAGCGAAGGCGCCGCTCCGCAGGAGCTGCTCGGCCGCCCAGCGGCGATTACGCGGGTCACGGGCGTGCGCCACGGTGATCGCAGGGGCGTGGTGGCCCAGCTGCTGCAGCGCCGAGAGCACCGGCTCGGCCGGCGGATCGACGAACGCGACGCGTCCGCCGCGCTCGGCGGCGGTCAGCGCGCCGGCGAGCAGGCGGATCTCCCCGATGCCGGGGGTGCCCAGCTGCAGCTCCACCAGCGCGCCGCGCGGCCAGCCGCCGCCTGGCAATACATCATCCAGAGCGGGATGTCCGCTTGCGACCGTGCCCGGCAGCTGCGCCGCGGTCTCGCCGGCGCGGCGGACGCCAGCGGCGCGGAAGGCACCTTCCCAGGTTGGCAGGGCGAGCATGGCGGCAAATCCCCCTCACCGACCCGTCGCCGCGCGGCCGCGCCGGCCGAAGCTGCCGATCACGACACCCAGGATCTCCAGTGAGCGCTCCGGTCTCATCGGCTGATACTGCGGATCGGAGTTGCCGGGCTCGAGGTAAAGTCCGTTCGCGTCGCTGGCGAGGAACTTGATCGTCTCCTCCTCGTCGATCAAGGCATAGACGATGTCGCCCGGCTTAGCGTCGCGGCGATCCTCGAAGACGGCGGTATCCCCATTGAGAAGGCCAGCGTCGATCATCGATTCACCGCGGATCGGCACCAGACCCGTCACGGCCGGGTGCGGAGCGAGCCACCTGTCGATCGAGCGACGCTCGACGGGGAGGTCGCCGGTATCGGGCGAGCCGGCGGGCACCGGGCGGCCGATCGGGAAGCCGGCGAAGTTTTCGCCGGGCATGAGCCGTCCGGCGTGGCCGCGCAGCACGAGGCCGGCGTCCACCAGCAGGTCGATCACGCAGGCCAGCGAACTCTTGCTGGTGGTGATCTTGTTGGACTTCAGCTCCGCCTGGAGCTCGCTCAGGCTCGGCATCACGCCGTGCTTCACGTAGTGCTCTCGCAGGGTGGCCTCCACAGCGGGGGCGGACTCCTTGAAGGGCACGGGACGGCGATAGGCGGCGGCGCACATGACTTTCGTTCAGCTTGGACGAACGTCCAGACTACTCGCGTCCGGTCAGGACTGCAAAACCAGCTACCCATCCCCCGATGGAATTTTTCTACGGACCTTAGCTCATGAGCTAGGCGCATTTGGATATACTTAAAATAACCAATCAAGGCGATGCACATGGAAACCCCGCAGACCCTCACCCTTCCGCTCCCGGCCCAGTTCATCGCGCTTTGTCGCGGTCACGGTCTGACCCCGGCCCAGGTGCTGGCCGCTTTCATGGCCGATCTGGCCGAGACGGCCGACAGCAACGGCAGCGACGAGCGCATGCACGCGACGAACTGGTTCGATCGTGTCATCTGGCCGGAACGCACCTACGAAGTGGTGGCCCGACCGGCCGAGCTGGGCGGTGGCTGGAAGGTGCGGTTTCTTGTCGACGGCGAGGAAGTCGGCGGTGGCGTGTTCCCTGCCGACCCCGCCGACCAGGACGCGACCGAGGAAGCCAGGTATCAGGCCGAGGAGGAAGCGGAGCGCTGGTTGAAGGGTGGTGCGGCATGAACACCCAGGACTTGGCTGCGCAGTATCGCGCATCCAACAAGGGCGACGAGTCCACCGAGGGCTACGTCCTGATTTATCTCGGCCGCGCCTTCGGCTGGAAGCGGGTGCTTACCGAGCCGGGGACGGTTTGCCCGGGCGTGCTCGCCGTCGACGTGGCTGGGCAGGTATTCGAGGCCCAGGGCGGCAACGACTACGACGGCGCGTTGCGATGGACGGTGGCACAGGATGCTTGATCCTCTCGATTCGGGCACCCAGCCGATGCCGCTCAATCCGGGCCTGCGTCCCAAGGTCGCCCGCGTCTACCTGCGCGTCAGCTCCGAGGCGCAGGATCTGGAGCGTCAGGAAGCGATCGTTGAGGCCGCCAAGGCCGAGGGATACTACGTGGCCGGGGTCTACCGGGAGAAAGCTTCTAGAGCCCGCGCCGAACGCCCTGCCCTACGTCGCCTGGTCGATGATCTTCAGCCCGGTGATGTGGTGATCGCGGAAAAGATGGATCGCATCAGCCGCCTCCCCCTACCGGAGGCCGAGCAGCTGGTGGCCAGCATCCGGGCCAAAGGGGCGCGCATGGCTGTGCCCGGCGTCGTGGACCTCGCCGAGCTGGCTAGCGAAAGCCAGGGCGTGTCCAAGACCGTGCCGGAGGCTGTCCAGGACTTGCTCCTGAAGCTCGCGCTGCAGATGGCACGTGACGAGTACGAGACCCGCCGTGATCGACAACGCCAGGGCATCGAGTCGGCCAAGCAGAACGGCCGCTACGAGGGACGGAGGCCCAATGTCGGAATGCATGAACGAATCGTCGCGCTGCGTTTGTCGGGGCGAAGCATCGCAGACACGGCGCGGCTTGCCGGGTGCAGCCCTAGCCAGGTCAAGCGTGTGTGGCGCGATCGTCAGGCTGGATCCATCAATGGGTAAATTTTGAGGGGCAAGACCTCGCCGCACGCATCCTCACGACGACGCGGAAGCTGCCGCCACTGCGGACACGAAAAGTCGATCAGCACGCGCTGACACAGCCTACTCTTCTGGCGGCCTGAACGGCTCGAGCAGCCCCGGATCGTCGTCCCGCGCCGCATTGACCCTGCGGGAGACCGGCCGCACCATCAGATCCGGCACAGGGGCCGCCATCATCAGGGCCATCGCCTCGTCCGGCGTCGCGCGCAGGTATTCCTCCACCAGGTCGGCCGGGATGAACACCGGCATACGGTCGTGGATCGTTGCAGCTTCGCCATCGGACACCGTGGTGATGACCGTGCAAGATCCCGCTTCGTCGTCATCCTGGAGTGGGTGCCGCGGCTCCCATAGCCCGGCCACGAACAGATCGTGCCCGTCTGCCCTCGCGATGAAATAGGGCTGCTTCACCTTGCCCACCTGACGCCACTCGTAATAGCCGGCCATGGGGATGATGCACCGGCGCGCCTTGAACGCCGCTCGGAATGCGGGCTTCGTGGCCACCGTCTCGATGCGTGCGTTGAACGTCGAGTAGGACTGCTTGAGATCCTTCACCCAGAACGGAAGGAGACCCCACCGCAGCCGGCGGACCGCGAGCTGATCGTCGTTGTCGAGGATGACCGCCGCGCGCTGGGTGGGCGCCAGGTTGTACCGCGGCATGAGGTTCGCTAGCTCGCTGGCCAAGTGCGGCGCCGACAGGTCGCCGGGAAAGCGCAGAGGAAGCTGGACAAAGCGGCCGCACATGCGCCAGAGCTTAGCACCAGCGGCGAGATCCTCAGGTCTGGAATCTCTCGGGCTCGGGCCGACGAGTGCGGACGAACGTGTGGCCGCGCTCGATCCTTTCGGTGTGCATGAGCCTGCCTGTCCCATCGCTTCGCAGCGGCGTATTAGCTCGGTGGTCACCCTACACAGACCCGCTAGGCGGTCACTCGCCGAAGCGATTATTCAACCGAATCGCCAGCCCTCAGAGGCGACATGCCACATGCACTTTTCCAGGCGTAGGAGATGCCGACGGGCGCCAGGTAACTATGGGAGTTTGCCCTTGCATGCTTTAAGCACGCGAGGTGGCATGTCCAACTGGCGAGGGTAGTCATTGTCCGTGTAGCTGCGCTTGGTATCGATGATATTGGCCGCAAGGGTCAAGCATTTCCCTTTGATGTTCTCGCTGAGTCCATCCACAACCAGCAGCCCTTCGACCTGCGTTGGGTAGAGGTACCCCGTGAAGGCACACGGAAATGCTTGCTCCGGCGGTTTCGTACCATCCGGCAATCTGGCATTACGCAGTTCACTGCAAGCTTCCTCGTCAAGGACGACATGCTCAGCATAGCCAGAGCCATAGGGCATCACGCCCAGCTTCAGCGTGATGCACAACGCCGCCGGCAATGCCATAACGGCGATGCCGATCAATAGGCGCCTACTGAGCCGTGCAACGGCTTCGGCACCGGGCTGCTTCGGCTTGGGGGACATCACTCCGTATCTCTGGGAAGGAGTGCGCTTGCCGGCCCTACCACGCACCCTCGCAGCAAGTCATATAGCCCACGGAGCTGGATCCGCGCGATGGCGTCCGGCGTAGCGCCGCCATTCCCCGCCGACCGTTGCAATATCGCGTGCAGAGTCATCGCGTAGTAGCCGGCGGAGTCGCCGCGGATGAAGGTGCCTGGCCAATCTCCACCGAACCGGACAGCGCCGCTCTCCACACGTGGCTCTTGCGCCGGTAGTTCCCTCACCACATGCGCGACCGCCGGCAGCGTAGTCGGAACATCGCGGAACCGCCGCTCAATAGGGCTGGTTGCGCCAAGCATCGAGGCGATGCGCTCCGCGACTTGTTCGAGATGGGAGTTATCCGTGTAGTGGTGCTCGTAGCGGAGGGTGCAGAAACAGTGCGGCTGCGCTCCTGGGGCCTCGCTCTGCATCATCACGTGGCGATTGCCAGTTATGTCGCTTTCGATCCAGACCGCATTGGCATACGCCTGCACAACGGCGGCTACCGGCATCATTACCTTGTTTCGTGAGCCCTCGGCGCCATCTTCGTTTGCGTTGGTCATTTCCTTTGTCTCCTTAGAGCCGCGTCTTCATCCGCCTGCCCTTGCGGTCTACCGTCCATTCGAACGCTGCAGGGCACAGTCAGCAATCCAGGTATGGAATGACGCCGGTCACTCCAGCGCGGACAGAGCTGCATGTTCAACGCATGCTTTTCTGATCGCTTCGCCTGCGAGGCCGGCAAGGTAGGCCGTCGCCTTTGGCGCGCCATCGACGAGGGTCAGGTGTCGCTCCAGCGACGCTACCTCGAGGGCGATGAGGTGCCGGCCCTGTTCCCGAACGGCCGCGACGTACTTGGCGGTGGCCTCCGATCCCCTCCAGTCACGATCCACCGCGCCAGGCACGTCGCGCAGATCCGCCTGCGGATCGTTGGTAAAGATGCTCTGAACGGCCAGTGTGGCCGCGCCAGCAACCATGTCGAGCAACGGGATCGGGCAGTAGAGGAAGACCTTGAAAGCCACAGAGTCCTCAAGCGATCCTCCCGCACCGGCAGCTACGCGTGCAGCTGCGATACTTGCTGCCGTCATGGGCGTCGCGTAGATGTTGACGATGTTCATCGTTTGACTCCGTTCACCTCAGTACAGCCCGCGTCAACGCGCAGCCCCTATTGATCGCATCAACCTAATTCGCTCGTACAGCGTGCGGAACCTCTGCTATCGGCACTCGCCTGCCCAGTGCCCAGAAGCGGTGATCTGCATGGTCATGGGCTGCGGGCGCGTTGCGTCGTCACTCAGCGTGGTGCTGATGTTTCCGTCCAGCGTGACCGTCCGCCCGTCCTTCCCTGTGGTCACGTCCAGGGACTCGCTCAGTGCGTGGTCAGTGCCGTCGTCGGTCGTCACGCAGGACATTGTCGCGTGGTATCCCGTCGCGGTCGGTTTCGCCACCGGCGCCGTGCATTTCGTAATGGCCTGGCCCTCCGGCTTGATCATAGGGGGCTCGCCGTCCGTCTCCAGGCAGAGCTGCCACTGTCGAGGCAGGGACGCAATCGGCTTGCCCTCGATTGCGACGTTCACCTTGCCGGCGTACTCCCACAGGCCCTTCCTCGTGAGGTCTGGCGCGCCACCGGAAGCGCGCGCGCGCGCGGAGCCCGGAGGCGTGTGGGAGTTGCACCCGGTGAACAGGACGGTGGTGGCGGCCATGATGGCCACGTATAGGAGGCGCGTGTGCATGGCGAATTCCTTGGGCGCAGCTTCAGTGGTGCTTCACGAACCAGAGGACGGCCAAGCCGGCAAGAATCAGCCACGTGACGAGACGGATTGATTTCCCATGTGCCTGCGCCCAAGCCTCGCCCTTGTTTGCTGCATCTACGACGCGGGTGGTGGCCACTTCCTTCGTCGTTGCAGCGACATCGCTTTTCGAATCCATGACGCGGAGCTCCAGTGAGATCAAAGGGAATTAAGGAGGTGGATGGCATAGGCCCCTCCCCCTAGATGCGATGCGGACCACAGCGCCGATGCAGCAATGTCCGCAACGACAAACCTGCCGACATGCAGGCCACTCATGCCCGCAACCAGCGGCATGACTGATCGCATCGGTGGGCACAACCTGCCGATCAGTACGCCGACCTCGCCGCGCCAGCGCACCAGGCGTTTGGTGCGATCGATCCAGGCCCCGTGGCGCATGAGGGCTGGGCGCGCGAGGAACTGCTGCCCGCGGGTTCGGCCCCACCGGTAGGACAACGTGTCGCCAGCGATGGCGCCGACGGCCGCGCACAGGATTAGCGGCACCAGCATGCCCAGAGCGTGCGAGCTAGCCGCACCGACCGCGATCAGGATCGTACTGCCCGGCATGAATGTTCCTACCAGGGCGAGACCTTCGACGAACGCGACCAGCGCGATCAGCGCGCCCGACCACGTCCCGTGCGCGACGATGAAAGAGGCAAAGGCCTGCAGCATGTCCGTCTCCGTGCGAGGGCTATGGCGTGTTAGTGCGCGGAAGCTCAGTGGGTGACGCTAGCGAACTGCCGGATGGGTACCGTGACGTCGTAGGGCGGGAAGCACACGAGGGGGTCGGTGTGGTGGCACCCCCCGACCTCGACCTTGAGTGCTGGGCTCGTCGCGCCATCGGCGACGGTGTAGGGCACGCTCATGACGAAGCGGCCCTCATACACCGCACCAAGGCCGAGGCTCGGATCATCGGCGATGTAGCCGGCGGGCAAAGACAGCGCCCCGATGCGCACTTGGGCATCGCTGGCCGCGACCTTCACCCGGTCGCGATAAATGGCGTAGCCGGGTGCGATCGACCACGTGAGTACCACGCGGCCCGGCGACTCGCGCACTGCGCTAATCTGGAATGCCTGAGATGGGTCAAGGAGATCCTGCGCTGGCGCTGGCGATGCCGCCACGACCAGGAGCAGGAATGCCAGATGGAGAATGATGCGCTTCATGCGGCTACCCGATCGGTGTCGTCTGGGGTTGGGGAGGAAGTGCCGTCGAGCCGGTCGCGCAACAGTGTGACGATGAGCCCTGCCTCCGCATGTGCGTCGGGCGGCGAATGCCGCACGGCACTCCGGAAGGCGTTGCAGAGCCAGTACGACTCGTCGTCGTCTCGCAGAAGGCCACGGACGTTGAACATGGGCGTACCCGGGTCGAGCGCGCGTTGGAGCGCCTGTGCGTCCTTTAGGGCCCGTTCTCGCGGCCGCCGCTCCCAGGCCAGCATTAGCCAATAACGGAACCAGCCGGAACGCCCCGGATCGGCCATGGCAGCGCGATACGCCGGCGTGTCGCCGCGCTGGATAGTCACTGCACACCCCCCTGCGCGAGCACCACGCGTTCGCGCTCGGCGAGCACCGCAGCCAGCAACTCTGCATCCCTGGCCGCATCTACTGGATCGCGCGCCAACGCCGAGCGCAACACGTCCTTGAGCCAATACGAAACGGCTGGATCGTTAAGGAGGCCATCCGGACTGGGTGGCATGACCGCGTCCCCGTCGCCGTCAGGTGGCAACGGCGGCGGATTCCGGGGGCAGACGGTGTGCGGCGAGTTGGGTTCCATGGCCAAAGTCTAGTCACCGGGTCAGAACGCCCGAGCTCGAAACTGGCCTGTTTGGAGCCCCTTTTCTCGGAGTGGTCGCACCCCCTAATGGTCCTGTTCGACGCCGGCTGCGCTCTGCATGGCAACGGCTCAGCGAGCCGGTGGTGCGCCCGCTTCCGCACAATTCAAGGTGTGGGTCGCATCCGCCTATTCCAGCCCCGAATCCTTCCAGCCCATCCGCTGCAGTCGACGCCGGTTACCGGGCGTCATGCGGTCGATCTTTTGCTTGATGCTCCACATAATGCCGGCGCGGACGCCATTGCGACCGATCACCTCGCTGGCACCGTCGTCTGCCTCGAGTTCTCGCCGAGGGAGATTCGCCCACACCATGAGGCCTAACGAGCCGAAGCCGATGACCAGGCTCAGAAGGCTCGATCCGGCAATCTGTACCAGCAGGGTCATCGCGCCCGTGCACAGCACAATCCCGATGGCCGCTAGCGGATGCCCGTGGCTCACCCGAGCCCACAGCCGGCTGAGGATGTACTGCCTCGCATAGAACGGAACGTGGAGCAGGTCCCGACCGACAACGACCCACCCCAACCACAGGAACACACCTCCGTACAAGCGCGCCACCCATGGGGCGACGAAGACGAGCTGGCCAGAAATCCAGCGGCCCCAGCGCGTCGGCGTACCCTCTCGAAGCCGTGCGTAGTCCGCCTGCCAGTCGGCCTCGGCCTCGGCATCCGTGCGAAGTGGTCGATCCGTCATCCGGGATCCCCGCCCGTTCGCTCACGCATCGGCGCCACGTCCTGCGGCGCCCCTTTGCCGCGGCCCTGCCACGCACCAGTGGTGTCCACCACATCCCCCGTTCTCGCCCGTAACGCGGCGCGTTCCTCGTAGTCGAGGCACGGCAGTCCGCCACACAAATGGCCCTGGCCCAGCCAGATCACGCCATACCGATACCACGCGAGTCCACGAGCAGATGCGGTGAACACGTCATGGCCAGCGGACCACGAGAATTGCTCCGGCGTATTTGACAGCAGCACGCGAGAGGACGCGTAGGGAAGTGCGCTGCGTTCCTTCCATGCCGCCTCGAGGAGGCTCTCCAGAACCTCGACCGGCCGGGTGGCCAGGGCCGCGTTCACGGCCTTTACGACCTCCTCCGCCTGGTACAACGCCCTCATGTTGCCGCGATGGGCGGATTCCACAAACTGCACCACGTCGCGCAGGAGGTGGACCGAGTAGACGGCCATGGCCTCCAGTGCAATGTGGAAGTCACTGAATTTCGGTGAGGCCTCCGGGAACTCCCGTTCGCACCTGAAGCCAGTGACCATCGCCGCGACCGGCCACAGCATGAGCTCCATGCGCTTGACCCGGTCGTCCCCCGGATAGCCCAGGCGCTGGTAGGAACGCCGAAGGAGAGCCAGCGGATCGCCCTGATTCTCCGCGACGTCGCGCAATGCCTGGCGGAACCGCAGACCGAGCGACACCGGCTGGCTACCGAGCATGGCGTCTAGGATCAGGGGAACGGCGGGAGTGTCGAGCATCGGCATGGTCAGTTTCCGGAAGGCTGCAGATCCACCTGGATCGTGGCGTACGGGTTGATCGTTGCCGAGCCCGTCGGCGCGGACAGTGTGACTGCAAAACGCCAGCCGGTTAACCACCTTTGCCACAGCGATTGACCGCGGCCGGCAACCCAGCTGACCACCGTCGCCTGCGGCGCTATCCAGCTTCGCCAACAGACTATCCACCGCCGGCACCTCGCTGCCCGGCGCAGGCAGTCTACTGACCGCTGCGGTTTTTCACCCGCCGCATGGATTCGCCCTTCAGATCCAGCTTAACGCTGCTGTGGACGAGCCGATCGAGGATCGCGTCGGCCATTGCTGGATCGTTTATGTAGGAGTGCCAATCCTTGACGGGCATTTGACCCAGGATGATGGTGGCGCCGCTGCCCACCCGATCATCCAGCACTTCGAGCAGATCCGAGCGCCCGCGATTCGTCAGCGCGGTCAACCCGAAGTCGTCGAGGATCAGCAGTTGCGCCTTGCTGAGCTGGTTGCGCTGTCGCGCGATGGTTCCGTCCTCGTGCCCGATGGCCATCTCTTCCAGCAGCCGGGCGGTTCGGCGGTACGCAACCGTGAAACCCAAGCGCGCGGCCTGGACGCCGAGGGCGCAGCCGAGCCAAGTCTTGCCAGTGCCGGTGGCGCCGGTGATGAGCACATTCCGGTGTGCGCCGATCCAGAAGCCGGTCAGCAGATCCGCCATCACGGCTTTGTCCAAACCACGCCCCGGCCGATAGTCGATCTCCTCGGGTGCGGCGATGACCTTGAGCTTGGCGTTCTTCAGAAGGCGCTGATAGCGTTGGTTGTCACGTTGCGCTTTTTCGGCCTCGACCAGCATTTGTACGCGCTGCTCGAAAGCCACGCTGGCGAACACGGTATCGCTCATCTGGTGGGCGAACGCCTCGGCCATGCCGGCGAGGTGCAAGTCGCGCAGTTGCTCGATGGTTTGCAGGTGTGACATGAGGTATCCCCTATTCGTAGTCGGTGGCGCCGCGCACGTTCTGGTGCGGTGCGATGGGGTCGTTGGCCGCCGCGTCGTCTTGCAGCGGTGTGTTCTCGATGCCGCGCGACAACATCGAGCGGACGGAGGTGATGGTGATCGCGCGCATGCGCAGGGCCCGCGCGCAGGCTCGGTCGAGCCGTTCCGTGCCGAAGTCTCGGGCCAGCCGTTTGAGCCCGCGGAAGGCCTGCATCGAGGCGGCAGCGGAATGGGCTTGCTGGTGTTGCTGCATGAACTGGTGGACAGACGGCCCGACGGTTTCCGCCCAGGCGACGAGCTCTGCCATCTGCTCTTCACCGTACAGCCGGTGCGCAGGCGGTTGGTGCTCCTTCTTGATGAACACGCCATCGACACCGAACGAACGGCGATGCGTGGCCACCAACTGCCCGCGGTGATACGCCTCGACCGTGGTCGTCGTGACCCGCAGATTGACCTTGCGCGCCACCAGGCTGAAAGGCACTGAGTAGTAGTTGCGCTCCCAGACGACGCAGTAATCCTGCGGAACCGTGACGCCAATCTTCCACTCGGCATACTCGTAGGGCTGCACCGGCAGCGCGCGCATCGCTGGCCGATCCAGCTCCTCGAACAACTCGTTTCGGCTCATGCCGCCACGCGTGCGCATTCCTTTGCTGTTGAGGCGTACCAACAGCTCGTCGATTGCCTGGTTGAGTTCGGGGAGCGAAAAGAACGTGCGGTTCCGCAGCCGCGCAAGGATCCACATCTGGGCCAGGCGAACACCACCTTCGACGGCCGCCTTGTCCCGCGGCTTGCGCGCGCGGGTGGGCATCACCGTCAGGTTGTAGTGGTCGGCAAAGGCCTGGTAGGTGGGGTTGATGTAGTGGCCATCCTTGCGGGAGATGCTGACCACGGCGGACTTGAGGTTATCGGGGACGAGGTAGAGCGGGACGGCACTGAAGAACGCCAACGCGTGCACATGCGCATCGATCCAGTCGGGCAACTGCTGCGTCGCCGTGCAATAGGCAAAGGTCTTGCGGCTGGAGCCCAGGACGCCGACCCACAATTCCGCCGGCGTCTTCACGCCGGTGTCGGGATTTGTGATCGAGGGGCGCTTGCCCGAGTAGTCGACGAAGAGTTCTTCGCCCGGGCGTCGCACCTGGCGCATGACCACGCCGAGCGTGCGCTTGTAGCGGTCGTGGCGTCGCCGGAATTCCCGATCGGACATGGGCTCGGTGTCGAGTGAGGAGGCGTATTCCTCATACAGCAGCGTGATCGTCACCCCGGGGCGGGAAAGCTCCTGATGGACGTGAGACCAGTCCGGTTCCACGAACTTCTTTCGTATCCGCTCACGGCCGTTGTTGAGGCGCGCATCGAGCGCTTCTTCGGAAAGTTCGCTCACACGTTCCCAGGTCAGCCCTTCTTCTCGCAGGCGGTCGCGGTAGCGGCCGGCGGTGTGATGGTGCACATGGCAGATCTGTCCGACCTTGCGGTTGGACAGGTCGGTGATCAGCAATAGCCGGCATAAGCTCTTCAGAACCATGTCAAATTCTCATGCGGAGGGGATCGGGCGAGCGCTGCCGTCCGTCGCGCCGCCGTTCAGGGCGGCGCGGTTGACAGGATCGGCGGGGGCGCATGAGAATGCGTACGTCGGTGGTCACTCGACAATGGCAATCTCAAAGGGCTGGCGTTTGCAGACGCTGGCCCTTTTTGCGCTCGCGGTTCGGGGTGGGTTAACCGATGGCGGTTCCGGGCGAGGCGTTTCCTGTGGGCGAAGGCGGGGCGGCGCGCTGGAGCACCGGGTAGCGATCCGGCCAGAGCTGATCGGGTGTCGTCGAGAGCGTGGTCGCGATCTGTGCCTCTATACGCTGCGAGCGCCGATATCCTTGGCTCACCGAGGTGACAGTCGTCGGCTGCACGCCGAGTTCTCTCGCCACTTGCGCCAATGAACTGCCCGCCTGCCGCAGGCGTGCCTTGATCCGTTCATGGCGTTTCCTTTCGTGGCGCAAGTCGTTACCCTCTACGGCATGTATGAGACTCAATATAGGCATATATGAGTAGCATTGCAACGCCAGAACAAAACGCTGCTATGGGTCAACGACTGGTAGCTGTGCGGGCCAGCACCGGCCTGAGCCAAGGCGCCTTCGCCGATACCCTGGGATTGTCACTGCGTGCGTATGCCAACTACGAGCGCGGCGAACGTGAGATGCCGGTCGCGTTGTTTCGTGCCTTGTACGAGACCTACGGTATCGATCCGGTCTGGCTACTGGCTGGTCCCGGTGAACAGCCGATCAAAGCGGCCACGCGCACGATGGACTTCGCGCTCGTCGATCAGATCATCCGATGCGTTGATACCGAGCTAGCCACATTGAGCAAGAAGCTCAAGCCAGCCATGCGTTTGCGGATACTGAAGGCTGCCTATGCTCTGAGTACCGAGAAGGGGCGTGTGGAGCCGGGACAGGTGAAGGAACTACTCGCCATCGCGGTGCGCCGATGAACGAACGACCCGAGCAAGATGGGCACTCGTACCGTTCCGTCATTCTTTTTCCCAGGAGTAGTTCGTCCATGAAAGAGCACGACATCAAGTGGAACCAATTGAAGTCCGAGTTGGTGGATGCCGTCCGCGAAGGCGCGGCGGATGCGGAGGTGCTCTCGCTGGAGGCTCGTGACCGCTTGGCACAGGAAGAAGAACGGGCCTTCCGTACGCGCTTCCGATGTGATCGGCCTCAACTGGATCGGCAAAACCTGATCCGTCTGAAGCATGAAGCCGACCTCACGGATCGGGAAATACGCCTGCTACTGTTTACACACTCGCTTCGTTTTGGCAGCGAAAGCGTGCACTTTGCGGCATCCCTGCGCGGCTTGGCCTTGTTCGGCCGTATCGTCATGGGCTTCCTGGGATTCGAATTGCTTGAGGCATGGTACCTGGCCTCGCATTCGCCGCTGCCCGTACCGGTTTTGCTGCTTCGTCTCGTCGGCGTCATGGCCATGATGCTGGCGATGGGCTGGGGTGTGCAGCAGATCTACCTTAGGCCGCGACAGATTCAGTGCCGTGTATCTGTGCGGTGCGGCGGGGCTACGGACGAGGGCTTGTGGCGTCGCCTATGGCGTTGCCGATGAGGCACTGAGGTCGATGAGACGATAGCAGGACAGTTCATCTCGGCGCAAGATCTTGCTTGTTGACGTCTATGCGCAGGCGAAGAGATAGTGCGTGTGATCGCCTGCCGCGATGCGGCTCATGGCGACATCATCGAATCAGGGCCTGGGGAGTCGCTGATGTCAGGGAAGACAAGGGGCATGAAATCGTTCCGTAGCCCGGTCAAGACTACAGGTCTTGAGGTTTGTGGACGCCATTGGCGCAAGGTGACCACAGGTCTGGCGCTCACCTTGTTGCTTTTGCTCAACCGCGCTGCACGCGCGGCGGATGGCAAACCTTTGCAGCCCATTTGCAGTGCTGATCGTTGTGGCCTGCTCGTCGACGGCGCTTATCCTCACCTGGTCATTGGCCGGCTCGCGAGCGTGGGCACGCCGGCGGACATGAACCAGGTTTTCCACTGGGCCAAGTCGCACGGCTACTGGAAAAGCCTGCCCGTTTCGATAACACCCTACCTGCACGATGTGCAGATGGTGACGATCAACGTGCCCAAGGGAACAACCAACCAGTCGTTAACGCTCTTCATGCTGCGCACCGAATTCACCGCCGCGCCGTATCACGTGGGCGATCTGGTGCGTTACGCCCCGCACGACGCCGCGCACGACGAAGCCGCCACCGGCAGTGCCGACGACCTCACGCTCTTCCACGATCTGACCGGTTGCGTGGCAGTGCTTTGCCAGAAAGGCGATGGCGCCTGTTTGGCGCGCTACCGGCAAGGTGCGTTTCGTCACACCGACGGCCAGCAGGTCAGCACCACCTCGGGGCGGCCTGTTTCTCCCAGCACACGCATCGATCCGATTTCGCTTCTCCCCCTTCACTGATTCAACGGCGTTGGTTCACCGAACGTCGCTCGCATGGATAGAGAGAACCTTATGAAGACGCTGAGCAAGCTACTTTTAACGATGATCCTGGTCATTACCACGATGCAAGCGTGGGCTGGCGTCACACAGGCCAACGATCCCAATGCCAACGCGCCGTGCGACAGCGCCGACAGCAATAGCTGCGGGTCTGCCCATGGCATGCCGGTGTACTCCTTCAAATCGCTGCTCGCTGGCCTCAACATCCGCGATACACCGATTGGCTACACCCCGCCGCTGGGACCGACGGTGGAGACCACGATTGCCTACAACGAGCGCGAAGCCGACCAGCCGGTAGTGTTCGATACCTTCAGCGTCGGGCAGAAGTGGACGCTCAACTGGATCAGCTGGATCCAGGATGATCCGAGCAACCCAGGCAGTCAGGTGCTGCGCTATGTCTCGGGCGGCGGCGGCTGGCCCTACAGTGGATACAACGCAACCACCGGTGCGTTTTCGCCCGAACCGGACAACGGCGCGGTGTTGGTCATGACCTCCAGCAACCCGGTCAGCTACGAACTGCGCTACGCCGATGGCAGCAAGGACGTCTTCGCCATGCCGGACGGCGCGACTACCTACCCGCGCAAGGTGCTCCTCACCCGGATCGTCGATGCGCAGGGCAATGCCCTCACGCTAAGTTACGACAACCAGCATCGCCTAGTCACAGTGACCGACGCGATCGGCCAGCAGACCACCTTCACCTACGGCAACAGCACCGCGCCCCTGCTCGTCACCGGCATTGCCGATCCGTTCGGTCGCCACGCAACCCTGGCCTACGACAGTCAAGGGCGTCTAGTGTCGATCACCGACGCGATCGGCATGACCTCCACCTTCACCTACGACAGCGCCCTGTTCGTGCAGGCGATGACAACGCCCTACGGCACCACCACCTTCGCACACACCGAAGGCGCCAACGGCAATGCCACGGAGTTGTCGATCCAGGCGACCGATCCCGCCGGGCATACCGAGCGCACCGAATACATGCCCGGTGCGCCCGGTGCACCTTTCAGCGTGTCGCAGGCGCCGAGCGGCATGAATACCTTCAATGCCTACCTCAACTACCGCGACTCGTATTACTGGGACAAGAATGCGTTCGCGGCGGCCTGCACGGTGAGCAATGGCACGACCAGCTGCGACTACAGCAAAGCGCGCATGAAGCACTTCCTGCACGCCTATCCGTGCTGCTACTACACCTCGCGCGTGCTGGAGAACGTCAAGTATCCGCTGGAAGGCATGATCTGGTACGACTATGCCGGCCAGCCGGGGCCGTACTATCCCGGCACGCTGAACCTGCCCAGTGACGTGGGTCGGGTGCTGGATGACGGCAGCAGTCAGGTCACTCACTACACCTACAACGCGTACGGCAAGGTCACGTCCAAGATCGACCCCGATGGCCGCGAAACCACCTATACGTACGCACCCAACGGCGTTGACCAGATCCAGGTGCAGCAGAAGACCGCGAGCGGTTTCGATACGCTGGCGAGCGCCACCTACAACGGCCAGCATCAGCCGCTAACCACGACCGATGCGGCGGGCGGTACCACCACCTACACTTACAACGCCCGCGGCCAACGCACCTCGGCCACCGACCCTCTGGGCAACATGACGCGCTACCAGTACGACAGCAACGGCTACTTGTTGGCCGTCATCGACGCGCTCGGGCATGTGTCGCAGCGGTACACCTACGATGCCGAAGGCCGCGTCGCCACCAGCACTGATGCTGCGGGCTACACGCGCCAGTTCCAGTACGACGCGCTCAATCGCGTAGTATCCGTCAGCTATCCCGACCACACCTCCACCCGGTACACGTGGAACCGCCTAGACCTCGTGGCCGTCACTGACCGCCAGGGCAACACCACCCACTACGGCTACGACGCCGTACGCAACCTCATCGCGGTCACCGACCCGCTGGGCCACGTCACGCAGTGCACCTACTACGCCAACGGCAAGCGCCACACGATGACCGATCCGAACGGGAACGTCACCACGTGGACGCGTGACCTTGAAGGCCGGGTGACCGCCAAGACCTATGCCGATGGCAAGGGCTCGACGTACGCATATGACGGTGTTGGCCGTCTGATTAGCCAGACTGATGCGTTGGGGCAGACCATGGCGTACAGCTATGACCTGGCTGACCTGCTTACTGGAGTGCAGTACCTGCATGCCGTGAACCCCACGGCGGCGGCATCCTACCGCTACGATCCCTACTATTCCCGCCTGACTGGCATGACGGACGGCTTGGGTAACACCGGCTTCAGCTATGTGCCAGCCGGTCAACCTGGCGCCCTCAAACTGGCACAGGAGACGGGGCCGTTCAGTGCGAATGACAGCGCGCAGTATGCCTACGATGCGTTGGGCAGGGTCATTCACCGCACCACGGACGTGACGGTGAGCGATACCTACGATGCGTTGGGTCGGTTGAGCGAAGAAACCAACCCGCTTGGCAACTTCCAATACAGCTACCTCGGCGACACCGACCAGCTGACGTGGCGGGTGCTGATGACGCCCTCCGGCCAGCCCGGCCTTGCGTTGAACATGGAGTACGAGTCCAACCGTGGTGACCGGCAACTGCATCGTCTGATGTACCTGGACGTCAAGGGGCGGCGCCTGGAGGCCTTGCAGGAATATGCTCACAGTCCCGAGCATCTGCTGACAGCCGCCAAACTTGAGTGGCCGCGGCTGCGCGAAGGGAGGGATCACGATGGTGACGGCAATCACGACGATCGGGCCGATACCATTGATGCGGAACAGGCGGTAGCGAACGATTTGCAGCACGACTACGGTCACGATCGCGACGGATGGGGCCATGACGGTCGCGATGACGGGAACAACGAAGATGGTCGTGGTGACAGCGAGCGGTATCGCTACGATGCGGCATACCGACTCACGGATGTGCGCGGTGACGATCGGGATGCCAGCCGCTTCGACTACGACGCGGCCGGCAATCTGCTGAAGGCGGCGGGTGCCTCGTTCTCCCTCACGGCCTCTGCCAACGCGCTGAACCAGCTCAGCACGGTCAACGGCATGTCATGGCAGTACGATGCGGATGGCAATCTGATCAGTGATGGCGTACATCAGTACACATGGGACGCGGCTGGTAGGCTGGTCAGCCAGACCAATACCGCAACCGGTGAAGTCACCCGTTACGGTTACGACGGCTGGGGCCGGCGCTTGATGATCACCCACCAGAACGGCGCTGCCAGCACGCAGGCTCGCTATCTGTGGTGTGGGTCGGCGGTTTGCCAGGTGCGTGATAGCAACGACGTGGTGATGGCGGACTACTTCGACCAGGGTGAAATCCATGGGGT
Source organism: Rhodanobacter sp. FW106-PBR-R2A-2-24 (assembly GCF_058789615.1). NCBI lineage: Bacteria > Pseudomonadati > Pseudomonadota > Gammaproteobacteria > Lysobacterales > Rhodanobacteraceae > Rhodanobacter > Rhodanobacter sp. FW106-PBR-R2A-2-24. The sequence continues at coordinate 165,380 of NZ_JBYTBV010000001.1, read as the reverse complement.
GCAGGCGCTGTACTACGTGCGCGACCAATTAGGCAGTGTGGTTGGTGCGACGGACGCCAACGGCAAAATGCTGGGCACTGCCAAGTACGGTGCGTATGGCGTCACAACACGGGCAAGGGGTATACATCCCGACTACGGGTATGCAGGTATGCTGCATGACCAAGGATCAAGTCTGTTTCTGACGCAGTACCGTGCTTATGATCCAGCCGTAGGCCGCTGGCTCAGTCGCGATCCGATTGGGGAAGAGGGAGGGGAGAACATTTACGCCTACGTAGATGGAGATCCGTTGGGCTCGATCGATCCATTGGGCCTAGCTTCGTCGGGACAGACATGCCAAGCCGCGTGGGCGGCCGCTGGGGCCACATGTGGTGGAGTTCTAGGAGGAGTGCTTGGCGGGGCGGGCGGCGCAGTGGGTGGTGGTGCTGCATGCACGCTGGTTGCGCCTGGTGTAGGTACTGTTGGATGTGGCGTTGCTGGAGGAGAGTCTGGTGGTTCTGCAGGTGCTGCAGGTGGTGCTGTTGCGGGCGGTGCCGTCGGCAATTGGCTTGGCGGAAAAATGTGCAATAAGGCTGATAACTCCTGCCCACCGTGTTCGCCCCAAGTGGGCACGATTGGTTACCGCCTTGATAAAGTTCCCCCAAGCAAACCCCATTACCCTTTCCCGGGTGATCACGTACACCTGTATCGAATGAACCAGAATCCCAATAACTGTCAGTGCTTTTGGTCTGCGATTGGCGTGACAGAGCCGCCGCCGCCACCCGGGGCAGTGCCTCTGTGAGAAAGGGAGGCGGCGCGTAATGAAATATGCAGATGGGAAAGAAGTCAGGCTAGGCGATCATGTGGCATTAGGGGGGGGGCGCGTAGGAGTTGTTGTATGCTCTATCGACACGAATGAGTACACCACGCTCTTTCCACAAGAACAGTGGAGCTATTTGCGTTCCGGTGTGATAGTCAGAATGGCTGGGGCTGGATTAATCCACTACCTTGAGCCAGATGAAGACTTCGAACAATTGCCGGGAAGTTCGGCACCGCGTGAATGACCTGAGTACCGAACAAGGCGCCTCTGGAGGCGCCTTGTTTATTTCATTGGTGTTCGTCCATCACTGGATCCTCTCGCCTCCCAATGAGGGGAGGCGGTGGACTCTATGGCTGCGAGGCGCCACTCAGTGTCGCCACAGTCGAGTTCACCGCCTTCGGCTCTACCAGGGCGGCGGGTGTCGGCTGCGCTACCTGCAGAAGCAGCAATAAGGAGGCGGAGGAAATTAATTTGCAACCGTCACAGACATGCTGGGCCACGTCACGCTGCACGCCTACTACGCCAACGGCAAGCGCCACACGATGACCGATGCGCGCCGTCAACCAGAACCTTGCGGTTAGAAAAAGGGCTGCAGGGAAATATGGGGTAAAACCTCACTGCCAAGCTGGGGCACATGCATCGAACGCCCGCCTCATGCGGGCCTTCGATGCATGACGTTTGGCGGTAGGCAAGACATAGCGGTTCATGGTCGGCCACGTCAGTGACGCGGTCGCGTGTTGAACGACGACAGCAGCAAGATCACGCATTACAGCTACGACGTTCACTGGTCAAAAAGCTGCTGCTGCTGGTCAGTTCACTTGCCTGAAATGGTCAGCCGTGTTGGCAACAGATGGTCAGCTCGATGGCAATACGCAGTGACGGTGAAGCTCTTGGAAGATGTGCCACCAAAGGCCCGCGTCGGGATGGTCACGGACTTCTCGCTGACGTCGCCGTTGCCCCAGTAGAGCGTGTTGTTCGAACCCGTGTAGTCCGCTCCGTCGGCGGCCGTCCCCGCCGTCGTAGTCTCGTTGACGGTAACCATGCCAAGGCCACCGTTACGGGTCACGGTGAGGACCACCGGATGACCCGATGTCACGGAGAGGTAGCCCGTGCTGAAGCTGACCTGCCCGGGCCCGGTGGGCGTGCTGGTCGTGGCCGTCGGCACCGCGGACATGGCCTGCGCCTCGATTGAAGACGATGCAGCGGCCGGATCCATCTTCCCAACGGTCGAGTTGGTACGGTCGCTCGCGATCAGTCGCGAAGGATCGCCTATGTCGCTGCCGCTCCCGGTGTATTCCACCTGGGCCTGATTACCGCTAAAAATGTCGGCGGGCAGGTAGCCCCCCTCCTCCATGCGCCCGATGATCTCGGACGTATCGGTATTTGTCAGTGCTCCCTTGGCCATGTCCTGCAGGGAGATCCCCTGGCAGTTCCAGTGCTTCGCCGAGCCCATGTCACCGATGCCCTCGGACAGCAGCTTCTCGCGTAGGATCCGGCTCGTCGGCGAGTTGAAGCAGCAGTACGACTCCTTCTTGATCAGGCAGATGCCAAGAACATCTGTCGAACAGAAGGAGCCAAGGTAGTGGCACTCGCCCAGGTTCTTACCTACCGCCGTCTCAAAGTCGGAGTTGTCGCAGTACCAGCCGAGGTGCGGCTTGACGTTCGCGTCCTCATTCGCCATGAACTGGTCGTTCATGGTCTGCAGGTCGCCCGACTGAGGAGAATTCGAGGGCGGCCCATTGCCGCCTCCGTTAATGTTCTCGTAGTCGGACGTGAGCGGCTGGTCGAGCGAAAAGCTGGACGCTCCGCCCTGGATCTGTGACCACGCACCCTGCACGTGCGCCACGACCTGCGACTGGTTCCATGCGTTCGACTGGCGCTGAGTCTGTGCATACTTCTTCCACCACGCCTGCTGCTGATCCGGCACGGCAGCGCGACAACACTTGAGCAGGCTTCCCAAGATGTTCCGGCACGTCAGGTGGCGTCCGGCTAAAAACCGCAGGTTCTGGTACGTCGACGCCGAGATCGCCTGCGTAAAGCCCATCGGTGCACCGTCCCCCGCGACCTGCTGGTTCGGAAGCAACCATTGCATCGCCTGGGTCTTCGTCCAGCCTGGCGGCGTCGCGGGAGTCGGGTTGGTCGGATTGCTGTATTGCGGCGTGGTCTGCGCGGCGGCGCCACCGCACGTCGCTAGCGCTGCAACTAGCAGCGCACGCTGGAAGTTGACCCGCTTAACGGACATCCATGTCATCGTTCTAGCCTCGCTCGTCATTGAGTTGCTACACCTGGTGCCTGCACCGGCTGCGGCTTCGGCGTAGGTGCCGGCACCGTCGGGTGCGGTCCTTGCCACGTCCAGTCGTTGGAGATGGTCTGCACGATCACCTGCTGCGCGATCGACTTGTTCCTATCGCTGGTCTCGGCGGGCCGGCTGGGTGGCGTGCAGGTGCCATCCAGGCACGGCTGCGCGCTCGTGCAGTTGGTCACTGTCGTGGTGTTGCCGTCCGGCACCTGGACTTCCGTGACGCAGTCGTAGTCATACGTCATCACGTAGCAAAAGCCATTCGCGTCTGTCGCCCCATCCGCGCAGTCGCTGGTCTTGAGGATGCACGACTTGTTGGCCTCGAGATCCTGGCAGGTGTCCGGCGGCGATCCACTCGGCGGAATCGTCGTGCACTGCGTCTGCCCTGAATCGTTTGTCCAGCAGACCTGCCCGCCCTGCCCATTCCAGACACCCGTGCAGTTGTAGTCGAGCTCGGCCTTCATGCATGTGCCACCGTCGCCGGTGAAGAGTGCGGGCTGGCCTTGAATCACCGAGGCGGGTACGAGGATCCCGTCAATGGTGACCGGAGCATTCTCATCGCATTTCCAGGCCACGGAACAGAAACTCGTGCCCGTAGTGCTGCAGTTCCCGCTATCGACGATCTGGAACTGGTACTGCGGTGCTCCGTTCATGTTCCATGACAGGTGAACGCCCGGACCGTTCGCCGGCGGCGTCGACCAATCCGTTCGCGTCGTCTGGAAAATCGCGACCCACTGGTTGGCGGCCGACGGCGTTTGCACCAGCGTGACGTTCACCCCAGCGACCGGCGATGTGACCTTCCACGCAAAACCCGTGATGGCCGTATCGCCTGCATAGATCTGGTCGGCAATTGACACCGACGTCGTAGTGGCGCCTGTGCCGCTACAGGCTTCCGCCAGCGTCCCGCTCAGGCACGTGGCTGAGCCACCCGGAAACAGGGGGGATGGGTTCGGCGCATTCACCGTGATGCCGTCGATGGTTTGGGGCGCGTTCGACGTGCAGCTCCATGCCATGTGGCAGTACGGGTCGGCAGTCGTCGCGTTGCAGTTGCCGGTGTCCGCGTAGCCGATCACGATCTTGTTTGGGCCTGCGACCTGCCACGTGAGGTGCACATGTGGGAGGGCCGGTTCGGCGCCACCGTTGTACTGACGCGTAACGCTAAAGGTCGCCGTCCAGCCGTTGGCCAAGGTCGGCGCGGATACGAGCGAGACCGTGACAAGCGGGTTCGGATTCGTGACGGTCCACGCAAAGTTGGTAATTACCGTCGCACCGGCCGGGAGAAGTGCACCAATACCCACTGTCGTTCCGATCGAACTCGACCCATCGCACACACGGTTCAGCTGACCAGTCGTGCAAGTGCTCGGGGCGCTGGGAAAGAGTGGCGCATAGGCCTGCGCCTGTGCGGCCGAGATGGCATACCCGTCGATTGTGGTCGGCGCATTCTGGGTACAGGTCCATTTCGTTGGGCACGCGGTGCTTCCCGTGTCAGAGCAGTTGCCGGTGTCGCCCGTACCGAACTTGACAGTGGTCGTCGCGATCGTCCAGTTCATGACGATGTGCGGCTGCTGGGGCACGTAGCTGAAGTCCGTGCGTGTCACCGTGAAACCCGCCACCCAGCCGTTGGCCGCGCTTGGCACCTGAGTCAGTGTGACCGTAACGCCGCTCTGAGGATTGGTAACCGACCAGGTGAAGTTGCTGAAGCCGGTGCCCGGCGAGCTGGCCGCATAGGCCGTCGGAATGATGCCCTCGAAGATCTTCTCCGAAAGTGGCTTCGCTCGATCCACGTTGCCAGTTGTACCCGGCGGAATGCTGGGCCCAATGCTGATTGTCGAGGAAGTGCTTGCGCTCCCTCTGCAGACACGGTTCAGCGTCGCTGCAGCACACGTCGAGCCTGCCCCCGGAAACAGGGGAGCCTTCGACTGCGCGTCCGCCACGGTCAACGTAATGCCGTTGTAGGTTGTTGGCGCGTTCGTGGTGCATGTCCAAGAAGACGGGCAGTTGCCCGTCCCCGGATCACCGCAATTTCCGCTATCGGAAACGCCAACAATGTGGCTCGGTTGGCCGTATGCCTCGAACTGCATGTAGCCGTACCACCCGGGGAACATCACCGGAAGCAGGTAACCACCCTTGGTTTTCATGGGCCTTGCCATCGCCACGCCGCGACAGCTCATGCCTTTCAACTTCACCACCCAACCGTTCGCAGCCGTCGGCTCTTGAACGACGTCAGGCGGCGGATAACCCGTCTGTTGTGTCGCGATGAGGCTGATTCCCCCAACGCTTACGGTTCCCGCGGGAAGATACGAAGCGACATTGTAGGAGACAGTCGGCGGAGGGCATGGCCCGTTCCCACCCGTGGCAGCGTTCACCCTGACCGATCCGAGGTCAGCCGGCGAGCCGTTAGCGACGGTCACAACGCGAGCGCAGGACTGACCGCCAGACTCGGTATCGATCGGCAGATTCCCCGAGGCCGATCCCGCCGTGTTCGTGGTGGTTAGCGATGCCGTGATTTGTCGCGTGCAGGAGAGCCCGCCTGTCTCGTTCGTCAACTGCAGATCCGCGTCGTCCGCTTGGTTGAGCGTCGTTGGGTACTGGGTGACCGTGGTTGCTCGCGTGCAGGCCGTCGCGCTGCTCCCCTTATCCACGAGGAGCACGGCGTCCTTCTCGCCTGGGAGAATCGTGTATGAGGCGTTGCCGGTACGCGTGCGCGTGCACGCCGGTCCACCATTCCCGGGGATCAAAACCTTGTTGCAGGTCTCGTCGTTGTGGATCGTGCCGGTTCCCTGCGTCGGCGTGCTAACTGTCTTCGAGCTGCAGGCAGCGAAGACGTCACCCATAATCGTGCCGCCCTTGGCGTTGTTGATCACGGCGGCCGAGGAATTCATCGTGGAGTCGTGGGCCACGCTCTTGTCGGTGTAGACGCGGTTGGCGGCAGAATTGTTGACCGTCGTTGTCGCATCCGTCGTGACGTCCGTACGCGAGTCATCGGCCGCGGCCTCCTGGTCGTACATTGCCTTAAGCCCAAGCAGATCCTTCCCATTGTTTGCTTGCTCAAGGCGCGTAACGTAGGACGTATCAGCGGTCGTGGGCACTAGACGATTGACGTCGATCTTCTGCCCGTTGACGGTCGCAACACCTAGGCCCTTTTCCCCGCCGGCGCTGACCTGAAGATTTGGCTTTGCCGCGAGGACGGTGTCACTGAAGGTTCCGGCGTCGGCGATCTGGCCACTAACCACGGATGATGCGATCGCTGGGGCCGTTGGTGCGATCGACGATGAGGACGGCGACGGCGCTGTGGTTGCCTGAGCGCCACTCGCAAAGGCAGCCGTCGCATTCGCGATGCCGACAAGCGCCACCGCACAGGCGACGCCAAGCGTCAGCGCGTTTTGGATGAGTCGGCAGCGAATCATTATCATCTCTTAATTAGATTGAGGATATTATTAATCGGTTTTCGTGATCTTCTGCGATTATTACCAATAAACCTCGCAATACTCGGTATAACGCCACTCGGCGATTATGAAATCCTCGCCGCGAAAAGGAATATTTCGCCATTCACCCCAATTAAAGACCGATGCACCTAGCCAGTGATTACCAGCCTTTTCAGGAATCGGATAAAATGTCTGAAGGCGATATTCCTGCTTTTGGATCATTGGATTGATCGAATCCGAACACGTCGAATCATCCCCATATGTCCGTCGTGCCAGTGTGCGACGACTCAGCGCAGCCAGTGCACGGAAGGTCACGAGTGACGCGTTACGCTCGGGATCGTCGTTGTTGTTGACGTTTCCCGTGAAGGGATAGGCGTGACCCCACGTACCCGCACACCAGTACATGAACGTCAGAGGCTTGGCGACGGTCGACGCGACCGCGTCCGCAGCGCACGCTGCTATCGCGATTGGGTTGGCGAATAGCTTCGCTTCGGGCTGCGTATAGAACGCCATCTCGTCGTTGATCCACGTGGGATCGATCTCCGAGATGTAGGCGATATCGAGGTCCTGACCCTCGTGCTTCTTCGCGTCGGCGCCGATCAGCGCATCGACCAAGATGTTTGCCGGATAGATCCACCAGTGGAAGTTGTAGAACGTAGAGTCCTGAGTCTGGTTGTCCCCACCCGCATCATGCGAGTTGTAGCCACCCCAGCGTGATAGCCCACCAAAACCGGTATTGGTGGTTGCGCTGTCGATACTGCTGTCCATCAGGGGCTCGCCCATGATCGGCGAGCACCAGGGTTGACGGACGATCTCGAAGAGGTGCGCCGGTTCCCACAGCCCAACGACCGTGCCAAGACTCGGAATGTTGAAGAGCTTGCCTGGGCAGATGCACTCTGGGAACGCGGTGTCGCTCGGCAGAGGACCGTCGCCAATGGGGAAGCCCTCGATAACGACCGGGAAGAAGCATGACCAGCATAAATTGCTGAACATGGCGCCGCCGAAGAAGTTCGCGTCGGGGCACGTCGCCGCGCTTAGCGACGTGCCTCCGCTGCTCGTCGAGGTCCCGCCGCCCGCCGCTTGTGCGCGGGAGAGATTCGGGAGAAGGAGCGCGATAACCAGCATCACACTCCACAGGGCGAAAGCGTCACGCTTCACTGTCGTCGCCCCGAGCCGCCGGCAGCGGACGGCGCGGCGATGTCGGCCGCTCCATCAGCTCGTTGCGCAGCACGGTAACGTGCTTCGGCGCAACGATGCCGATCTGGGCTGCGCCGTTGCGAAAGCCGACGAGGGTCACCTCGACGTTATCCCCAATGGTCAGTTTTTCACCGCGGCGACGCGTAATCAGCAACATTAGACCCTCCCTGGTGCACAGGCACCTCGTTAATGACGAAAACCGAACTGTTTGCCGTAACCACACTGGGAACAGCTTTCAACTTCCATGTATCCACGATCGTTTGGTTGAGCATGAAGATCGCATGCCGCATCTTGTTTTCGGTATCGCGGTACCCCTTCCAACTGCCCTTTCGGTCGACCTTCGTGGTTATGAGCATCACGGTGATGTCGGGGTTGGCCTTCAGGAACGCCTCGGCATAATTCACTTGTGCTGGGTCGGTTTCGTCGAAGATGAGCAGCTTTTGATGGAAGCCGATTTCCTTCAGCGGATTGAACGTGTCGCCTTTGTGCGCGAGCACCGTTCCGTTCGGCAGAACGACGTCCTGCGTCACGACGACAGTCGGGTCGACCGTGTATGTCTTCTGTTCGGTTGCCAGCGGCAGGTCGGTAAACGGAACCTTCTGCCAGTAGCTGTCCACCGCGTGCTTCTTCCAGCGCTCGACATCGAAGGCCTTCGCCTTCGCCTGCATCACCTTCATCATGTCCAGCTCGGATACAGGCGACACGGGCCCCATCGTGCCGAGATCGCCGGTGTGGCCATCCTTCACCTGACCGTCTATCCAGCCTGGATCCGCCACGCCCGCCACGCGCGCCACCACATTGCCCTCATCATCTAGCTCCTCGAGCACGGGCACCGCGGAGACCTTTTCCTGTGTGAAGTAGACAGGGTCGATAACGATCGAAGGCAGTCTCTCCCCCATCTTCGGCGCCTTCTTGTGCAGCGACATCAGGTAGCGACTGAGTTGGCCAATGGTCTGGCCTGGCTTCATGCCGCGGAAGACGATCTGCATGTCGTCGTGCCCCTTGCCAAGCAACATCGCCATGCGAACCGCGTCATCTCCCATCGATTGGGAGACGAAAAGGCGGTAGTGCACCGGACGTCGCTTCGCCGCGGCTTGAGCCTTCATTTTTGCTGCAAGGGCATCGTCGGTCGGCGACTCCATACCCAACGCCTGTGCCGCCTTGTCCAGCTGCTCTTGCATGGCGGTCGGCGTTCGGTTGGTCATCGTCCGTAGCGTCGCCGCGTTCTCACGTTCCGCCGTGGCCTGGCGAGCATCTGCGTCACTTTGCCACCGAGTCCCTACGACCTTTTCGGGATGGGAGATGATGTCGGCGCTACCCTTCGCCATGTTGGTCAACTGGTCATAGTCGCTCGCCGCCGGTTTGGGCTTCGCAGCCGCGGCATTGAGCTCGTCGGCGTGTTTAAGCTTCTCGCGCTGGATCAGCGCCGACGCCTGCCGCTCCCACGCGCTGCCTGACTTCGGCGTCACTGGGACTGAGTCATCCGGCCTTACCAGCGCCGCGATACTAGGTGCCGGAAGACTCGTCGATGTACCCGGTGTCGGAGGCGAGACGGTTTGGGCCGCGGCCGACGATGCCGAGACAGCAGCAGCCACTGTTAATGCAATCCTGGTCAGCGTGGTCACCATAGGTGGTACGCCCGGCCATTGACCTGCATCTTGTCGATCGGGCCCCAGTAGCGGCTATCCCACGTTACGGGCGTGGTGCCGAGCACTACGAGCTTTCCAGGCGGCACGACGTAGTCTTTTGTGACCTGTTGGACGGTCATGTGCCCCTTGCGGAGCGTGTCTGCGTTTAGCGGTCCCCAAAACCTTCCATTGATCGAGATGCCGGCGGCATTCACGACCACGTGATCCCCAGGCACCGCCGCCACGAACTTGACGATACGAATGCCATCGGGGATCAGCGGGGCGCCTTCGGACTGGTACTGGTAGGTCTTGCCGCGCTCAATCGTCGCCGGCGCGTGCGTGGTGACGACGAAGTAGCGCCATGGCAGACAACCCTGCGACTGCAGCTCCACACCCAGGCGCCAGTAGTGACTCACGCCCATCCACAGGAGCATCCAGGCGATGGTCGTTCCGCAGACGATGTTGAGGATCTTGATCCCAGACCAGCGGGGAGCGGACGAATTCGGTCGCGCGAACACACGCCTGATGGTCCGCCGCACCGGTCCCTGCCCGGCGACCGCGGTCACGGGTTGGCCTCATAGGTCGCAGGGTAGGCATACACATAGCTCGCGTTGAGCACCACATAGCCATGCGCCCTGAGCGCCGTCGCCTCGGCGCGGGTCTTGGCGATCGCCGCTTGGACCGCAGCCGTCGAAGCGTCCTTGCCCATGCCAGTCTCGACCGCCTTTTCGACGTTGATAACTGCGACGGGCGGGCGCGCCGCCAACGCAGGCTTTAACTTCCATTGGTACAGCCCGCACGCCACCAAGAGGGCGGCCACCGGCGGCCAGACGATGTGCAGCATCACTCTGTTCAGATCCATAGGTTGCGTTGCTTCCTTGCTCATGCCGCCCTAGCCTCGCTTGCCTTGCCGCGCTGCCGCAGCACCTCCTTGATAGCCTCGACCGTGCTCAGACCCTGATCCGTGAACGCCTTGATGGCGCTGACGTCGCGTGCGTCGGAGGAGAAGAGGAGCAGGTTGAAGTCCGACTCGACGAGCCTGCCCACGCCAGTTCCCGCCGGACCACTGAACATGATCTCTGAGTACTCACCCTTCACGGTGTGTACTGACTCGAGCAATGCGTACTCGCCGTCCGACATCGGCAGTCGGCCTGTCTGCTTGACCATCGCGATCGACTCCTTCTTCTGCCCGAGAAGGAGTTTGTGCGCAGAGTTCTCCACGATGGCTTCCGACCCGGCCGACGCATAGAAATCGTTGATCGACTGCGTACAGATCGCCGCTGTGGCGCCGAACTTTCGGAGCTGGCGGTACCAGCCGACGATGAACGTCTTGGTCTCACCCGAACTTAGCAGCTGCCAGGCCTCGTCAATCAGGATGATCTTGGGCATGTCGCGCGGCAGGTTGTCCATGGACTGCTGGATCGCATACATGATCTGCAGCAGCACGAGTCGCTGGAGGTGCTCACGCCCCGACAACTGCTGCAGCTCGAGCACGACCAGGCGGTTGTTGAGGTCGACGTTCGACTCGCCATTGAAGAACCGGCCGTATTGCCCCTTGGTGGTGAAGGCAAAGAGCTGGTGGCCGACGTCTCGGATGCGGTCGTCTTCCTCAGCCAGGCAGGCGTCCGCAACCTGGTCGATGATCAGCGACTTCCCGTGGATCTCCCACTGTTCGGTGAGAATGCGCATCACTGCGGGGAGCTGGAACTCGCTGAAGCCCTCCTTGGGCGCGGCCATCACGGACAGAACGCCCACCAGGATCTCGACTTCGTCAACGAAGTTCCGCACGATCGAGAACGGGTTGAGGCAGAGATCGGTGTCATCGGTGAACTCGATGTACTCGCCACCCTGCTGCTCGCACAGCTTCTTGTACGAGTAGCCCTTGTCGATGATCCAGGCGCGACCGCCGATCGATAGAAAGTTGGAAACGATGTTGTTGGCCAGGAAGCTCTTGCCGGAGCCGGACTGCGCCGCGATCACGATATTGAAGTTGTTGTCGCTGTCGTAGGGCGACCACGGCATGAGCTGACCATCGCGGGCGATCAGTGTGAGCAACGGGTTGTAGCTGCCGCCCCAGCTGCCGATCACCGGGAGCATTGGAACCACGTGCGACGTCGCCATGGTGCGATAGCTGCCGAGGAACTGACGTGCGTCTTCCTCGGCCGCAAAGGGCATCATCTGCGCGAACATCGCGTGCAGCGCGTAGCGATCCGGCAGGGTTTGGAAGCCGGCCGTGCGGAACATGCCCTGGACCGCCGTAGCGGCCTGGATCGACTGTTCACGCGTGTCCGAGAACGTCGCAGCTGAGATGTACGCATAAACGATGCGGTCACCCTTGTTGATCGCGTCGTTCATGATGCGCAGACTATTCGCGCGCTGCGCGTATTCGGGGACGAACCGGGCAAGCCGGCCCTCGGCGTTGCGGGTCGCCCACTGGAAATCGCGGAGAAGCGCACTACGGCGCGTCTCGTGATCGGGGTACAGGATGTTGACCGTGTATAGCACCGGGTCGCGCATCGCGCGCATACCCTTCATGATGTCGCCCATGTAGTACTGGGCCAAGCCAGGGTAGAGGTAGTCCGGGTAGCGCTTCGGATGCTGGATGCGCACGTGGCAACGATCGCCAAGCCGGATTTCGTCGGTGTCCACCTCAATGGCCACATCCGGATCGAGGAGCTGGTTACACAGCAGTTCGCCTTCCTCGTGATCCGACTGCGCCGAACGCCGCCAAATGGCCTCCGGACCATGGTTGAGTATCGACTCCATGAAACGGACGTAGGAGCCCGCAGTCAGCCGGTTGTATTTGAAACCGATGGTCTTGAGCGCCGCTTCGAAGTTCTGTTGCAGCTCGCGGATGCGGGTCATTTCTTCAAATGTCGGATCCGTCTCGCCTTCCTTGATCGAGGCGCAGATCACCAGGCGCATCTGGCGCAGCCGGGCGCCGGCTACCTGACCGATCGGGCGCTGTGTGAGGCTACGCAGGAAGCCGATGCGCTGCCGGGTCATCTCGCACAAGGTCGGATCGGTTTCGTACTGGCGCATCATCTCGAAGCGCAGCAGAACCTCTTCAATGTCAGGCGATGCGTACAGGCAGAACTGGAGAATCGTCCCAGGCGGAAAGGGAACATTGAGCAGGGCGTTCAGCGCCTCGCCCATTTGCTGGTCAAAGCCGGCGATCGGCTTCGCCATCACGCCGAACCCGAGGCGGTCGGGGGAAACTACGAAGATGCCGTCATCATCGTGATAGGCATCGACAACACCGAACGTGCGAACCAACGCTTCCTGGCGATCTTCGTACTGCACTGGAGTCTCCTTGTTGTGGGGCCCGAACCGGCCACCCGAAGGTGGCCGGTCGGAGATGGGCATTCCCTGCCCGTCCTTGAGTACCGCATTCCGTTGCCATCGGCCGTCGCGTTGCGCGACGCCGGCTTACAGCGCGAAGGTGAAGATGCCGGTGATCAGGGCCGGGCCGTAGGCAAGCGCCAGGGCGAAACCAATACCCAGGGCGATGGCGATCATCGACTGCTTGACGATGCCCATGCCCATGCCGATCAGGAACGCGCTGACGGCGAGCAGCTTGCCCAGGTCGCCGTTGGCCCAGTCGGTCACGGTGGTCAGCATCGTGCCGAAACCGGTGGTGCCGGTGGTGGTGCCGGCAAACGCCGTACCGGTCAGCAGGGCGACCAGGGCGAACAGCAGGCCGTAGTTCTTGACGGCAACGGCGGAGGCGCGGGCGACACGGTTGCTGCGGAAGTTGGTGAGCCAGTTCATGTTGAAAACTCCATTTCTTTGATGCCACGGATGGAAATCCGTGCGGCCGTTGGGCGTGTGGCGTAACACCCTCAGACTTGCTTCCTGCGCTGCATCCTGTCGGATTCTTCGAGACTCGCCGTCATGGCGTGGCCTCTAAACGGTTCAGCTATCCGCGAGCCACCACCGGGGCGCGAGGTTGCTGGGTGTTTTGCGAGCCGGCCTTCCACGGGTCGGGGTGCTCCGATCCCTGCGCGTTGCCAGCCGCCCCTTGTGCGGGTTCCGCCGGCCTGGGTGCCGCGGCAGGCGCACCCAGCAACTGGAAGAGGTTGTTGTCGCCATCGGCATCGTGGCGAGCGACCGACCACTGCCTCGGCGTGATCTCAGAGTAGATAAAGTCGCCCATGTGCAGATCGCCACCCTGGTCTTGCCACGGCGCGATGTAGATGCGCATGATCTTCGCCTGCTCGCGGTACGCTTCCACCCCGCCGTCCGGGGCGTAAGCCCTCACACCCGACTGCCTGACGGCACGAGCGGCGGCGGCCGCGGTCGTGGTGCTCTCCTGGGGAGACAGCACCACCAGCGTGTCGCCGTTGACACCGAGCCCTGCTTGGGGACGCGCGCGATGGCAACAATTGGCGGGGCTTGCGACCGGTGCCGACGGCTGCCGCGGGACAACCGGAGCATTACCCGGAGCGGGTGCCGACACTTCAGCGATCGGTGCTGCCGGCTGCACCACATCCCCCCCCGCGGTCTTGCCTTCTTCGTAGAGCTTGCGAGCTTTCTTCGGATCGAGGCCCGTCACGTGATCGGCCTGGTTCGTCGCAACGTAGACGTCTGGGGCGCTCATGCAGGTGACCCCGTGCGGGTTTGGGCACGCGAACTTGTCGGTCGCGCAACCGCCCAAGAGGATCGCCCCGGCCACCATCATGTATCGAATGCGAAATTTCATCGTGTCGCTCCTTGACGAAGAGTCTGCTAAACATTTCCTGTGGTGGACGGTCGAAACCACCCGGTTTCCGCGCGAGTTTCGGGGGTACGGCTATCGCAGCACGCCCATGTTTGCGCCGTGCTCCAGCACGAACGAGATCCGCTGACCGGGATCGATCTCGATCACCGGGAACATCTGGTCGGCCAGCTTCAGGTAGTACTTCGCAATTTCGTTGAACGCAGAACCGACGCCGCCGCCAAGCGCCTCGGCGCCCGCTGTGCCTGCGGACGGCAACGTTCCCGGCTGCAGGTACGACATCTGGTTCTGGCCGCCGCCAAATGCCTGAGCCGTGCCCTGCGCAAGACCTGCTAGCGCGGCCTTCGCGATCACCTCACCCTGCCTGGACACCAGCCGGCCGCGAATGCCTGCTTTGCCGTCAGGACCGATGGCGACCATCTCGACCTTGATGTCGATGACGCGGTGGTCGGTTCGGATGCACGAGATCGAGCTGGCGCGCATGTAGGCCCTTTCGCTTGCCAGATCACCGTAGCCGGACGCGAGGACAAAGCATTCCCGCACATCGGCGCGGTAGCGGTTCGGAAGCACCGCGTCATGCTTGATGCGGACGAGCATCGGAATCGGGTTCTGCATGGCCGCCTGGCCCGTCGCGGCGTCCACACCAGTGATGTTGACCCCGGTCAGCATCGACCCCGACGGCAGATATTGCGTCGCGACCTTGGTACCCGACGGTTCCGGATTGGTAGAGGTATCGTGTGGCGGCGGCTGCGTTTCGGACTGGATCTCGCGAATGGTGCTCGAATGGGTGGCCGGTTGCTGGGGCACCGGTGCACCCCGCTGGCTGATCCCCTGGCCGCTGTTCTGACCAGCCACTCCGCCTGGACCCGGATGTTGCGCCATCTGCTGACGCATGGCCTCGACTTCCCGATGCAGAGTATCGAGGTCGGTCGCCATCTTCTGTTGGGTCCCCTGCGAGGCGTCGCCCATGCCCTCCTGACGGCTCTGAAGCAGCTCCTGCTTCAGTTGGGCAATCTGCTGATCCTGCTGCTTCTTGTCGTTCTGCAGCTGCGTGACCTGGTCAGAGATTCCATTGACGCCTAGATCCCGAGCGTCGCCACTGGGCAGTAGTGCGTTGGCAATCTGGGCCTTTGCGTCAGCGTCGTTGGTGACCTTTTTGTTACCCGACCCGCCCAGCGCGAGCCACGCGAGAAGAAGAACGACGCCGAGAACCCCGACGGTCGTTGCCTTACGGCGCGAGCCGGGGCTCATGGCATCCCAGCGCTCCTTCAGGCTCATCTTGTTGGTGAGGGAGCAGTACTACGCCGAGAAGGAGATCCTCTACCAGAAGGAAGTAGACCGGCTCACGGGTGAACTCAACGACCAGGACAAGGCCAGGGGGCGAGCTTACGCCCCGCTCAACCTGATGGTGCGGGTAGACGACGACCGGCTCGAGATTTCCTGGTGGACCCGGCACATGGCCAAGAAGGCGAAGGGCGCCAGCGGCACGAGCCATGTCATCAAGCGGCGCGTGCCCTGGGGAACTGGGCGGAGTAAGAACCAGGCGGGCTACTACCTGCCCGCGCTCCTTCGGCACGCCAAGAAGTGGGAGGTCGACCTGGTTAGAAGAGTCGAGGCCCACGCAGCGACGCTTCGCGAGGCCCGTACCGGATTGCTGGACTTACGTGGGCGCTGGTCGGTCTACCGCCGCATCCTCGACCGCAACTTCCAATTCGCCGTCGACGCAGGAACGTCGGTCGCTGCGGAAGCGGCATCGCATGCGCAAGAGCACCCGTTGGTTGCCCCGGCGCCACACCCTTGCGAGGTGCGGGGCGTCTCAGCGGGTGAGAATGGCGATTAGGACTGGTCGCCACCCCGCGATAGAGTTACACCGCAGTCGCTCCAACAACTGAAACTCAAGCCTCGCAAGGACAGCGAGCAAGGAAAGCACATGGAATCAGCCGTGCGTACGACCCCCAAAGGCCCGCTCTCTGCTGAGCGCGCACTCGCACCTCCCACCCTCTGGGTAAGGGTGCACGCCTACCTCGGAAACCCCATCCCGCTCGCTGCGCTACTTCGCCGCCCGTGGGTGCATTTGCGCCATCCCCTGCCTGGTTCCGTCGACACGACCGCCGGCGGCGCCACCGTGCTGCCGTTCCGGCGTCACGTCGCCTCAACCCCATCACTCACCCAGGAGACCAGCCATGACTGAACCGAACCTGCCACCCAGCCCGCCACCGACCGACAGCACCACAGCCATTGCGCAGGCGGCGCTCGCCCTGAAGGGTGCGGCGGAGGAGTTCCAGAAGAAGACCAAGCGCGATGCGATCTGGACGAAGGTCAAGCGCACGGTCATCGTCGCGTTCTTCGCGACCTGCCTGATCGGCTACTGGGCGAGCCTCTACAAGTTCACGGCGACCGGGAAGATGGGCAACCAGCCCGTGCCGTCGGTCGCGGTCATCAATCTCCATGGCGAGATGGAAACCGGCGCCCTGAATGACGCCGACCACGTAAACCCGCTGATCGAGAAGGCTTGCAACGATCCGAACGTCAAGACGATCCTGCTTGACATCAACTCCCCGGGCGGTTCGCCGACCGAAGCCGAGCGGATCGTCAGTGAGATCCACCTCTGCAAGGCGGCGCACAAAGACAAGGTCATCGACTCGATGGTCGAGTCCATGGCCGCGTCCGCGGCCTACATGGTCGCTATGCACACCGACCGGATCTACGCGAACCGGTACGCGGTCGTCGGCTCCATCGGAGCGCTGATCACGTACTTCGACGCCTCTGACCTCGCCCACCGGCTGGGTGTAACCCAGGAGATTTTCCGCTCGATGCCACTGAAGGGTGGCCCTTCGATGTGGACGAAGACGTCGCCCGAGGACGCCGCGATCAACGACGAGATGGTGAAGGCGATGGGTACCGCCTTCCTCAACGATGTCATCAAGTGCCGTGGCGCGAAGCTCAAGGTCGACCGAGCCACCCTTTTCTCCGGTCGCATCTGGACGTCGGATCAGGCGCTTGCAATGGGCCTAATCGACCAGCAGGGCGTGATCGAGGATCTGAAGCAGGGGTCGATGAAGGGGTTGAAGTTCGTGACCTACGACAACCGTTCGCCTGCCCAGAAGTTGTTCAACTCCGAAGTCCTGATTCACTCCGTGATGTCCGCACTGACCACCCCGCAGATCCGCTGAAAGCCATGAAGGCGCGCCAGCACCGCAACTTCGATCCCTCATACCTCGCCGCCACCAAGTTGGCGGAGCTTGGGTACTGCGAGACGCGCATGGTGCTGGCGCAACGGATCGGCCAACGCTCAACCCCGGAGCAGCGAAAGGCCCGCCGCGCCGGGCAGGCGGAGCACGAACGGTTCGATCGACAGGTCAGGTCGGCTCGCCGCGCTGGCGGAATGCCTCCCGCTGGTCGATGCGACCGTCGACAAGGCTGCACTGGAGGAAGAGATCAGGGTGGCGCTGGATGAACTGGAGCGGTGCAACTGGATGCCGTCACCGGACATCCGCCTGCAGGTGGGCGGCATCGGCGTCCGCCTATTCCAGACCAGCGTGAAGTACCACGTGCCGGTGCCGCTGGCGGAGGCGCTGAACCTGTTCGTTTCGGAGCACGCCGCCGGCTACCTCGCGGGCGATGGGTACGTGGCGGCAGCCTGAGGCTTCGTCGAGTCCGCACCGGACGCCCCGCTAGCCGCCCGGCGCCAACGCGTCAGTGCCCGGATGCGTCGCCTCTGGACAGCCGGCGTCGCGGGTTGGTGTACGCACCGTCATCAGGGCAATTAGCACGGAATTTGGAATCGAGCTAAAGTTAGCTGGCACCAGCTAGAAATATGACGATCACGGAAACTGCGCTAAACCGAGAGGTTCACCGCCATGGCCCTGCCCGACCGCCTACCGTACTTCCCCCGCCCTGAGCTGCTTCAGGCAATCCTGCGGCAGCTGCTGTCTGGGGCAAACGTCGCCTTGTTCGCGCCACGCCGGCATGGCAAGACCCAATTCGTCCGCAACGAGCTGCTCCCGAGCGTACACGAGTCCGGCTGGTTCGCCGCCAGAGTCGACCTCTGGCGCAACCGCAAGGAGCCCGCCAAGGGCCTCGTGGAAGGCCTCGAAGCGATCGCCTACGCGGAGAAAAAGACCGGCTTGCTCGGCACCAAGCTGAACCTGAAGTCCGTTCGCACCAAGTTCCACACCCCAGGCGTGGATATCGAGGGTGAATGGGTGCCGGCCTCCGACGCCGCGCCCGTCCAGGACGCCAACCTGGAGAACCGCCTGGCGAACGCCCTGAACCGAATCGCCGGGCACGGTGAGCACGCCCTGCTAGCGCTAGACGAGTTCCAGGCCCTGGCCGAGCCTGGCAACGAGAACTTCATCGCCGCGTTTCGCACGGTCCTACAGGATCTGGAGGATCGCCTGAGCGTGATCTTCACCGGATCCTCTCGGGACGGCCTGAATCGCCTGTTCCAGCGCGCCAAGGCCCCATTGTTCCGTTCCGCCGAGTCCGTGGCGCTGCCCAACCTGGGCGACGAATTCGTCGACTCCCGTGCGGACTACCTGGCCGACGTGGCGAACCTGCAAGTCGATCGCGACGCCCTAAAGCTGCTCTTCCCGAGGCTCCGCTACACGCCTCAGTTCCTCAATGAGGTGGTCCGCAGCATGCTCGTCGCCGGGGACGCCGACGTCGACGAAGCCCACCGCCGTTGGTTGGATGGCAAGCGGAGTGGCGAGTATGCCGACCTGATCGACAGCCTGGCCGATGAGGACCTCGCGGTTGTGCTGTGGCTCGCCACAAGCGGCGAAAGCTCGGTCTACACCACGGAGGCCCGCAGCGCGATGGCTGGCTTCATGTCCACCGCCGACGCTCCGGGCACGCCTCGCATCCAGTCGGCCATCCGTCGCCTGGTGCAGGCGGGTATCGTGGATCCAGTGGGAGTGAAGGGCTCCTACGAGCTGGCAGACCAGGGCTTGCAGATCATCCTGGGCGAGTTGGTGGGACCATTGGTCCAGCAGCGCGCGACAGGCAAGCACTGAGCGGGAAGGAGATCGAGCTGTCTCAGAGGGTCGCGCGGGACGATCCGCGCCTCCAGGACGATGAGGCCGATTGGGCATCTGTGCTGGCCCTCGCCAATATCGCGAGCGAGTCGTCACGGGACGCGCCGGATGGCGTTGCGCACCGGCCAGAGGACGCCAGGCGCGCACCTGGGCTGAAGCACCGGCAAGTTCACGTTCGGGCGACAGCGGACGCCCCGAGGCCAAGCGGCACATACTCGTTGAGCGCCGGCGACTTCGAATCTCGACAGGCCGAGCCTCTCCCATCTACCGGACATCTTTGCTTCTCTGGCGTGCCGGACATTGTGGCTTCGACACCCACGCCGGAGCTACCCATGCAGCCTTTCTCGCACCTGATCGCCATGCCTGGCCTGCGCGCTGCTGTCGAGGCGGCTCTCGACGCTGGCATCCGCAACACCGACGCGTTCGAAGGCGCCTGCCGCCCAGCTTGGGAGCTCACTCTTCCGGTGCGTGAGGTGCGCCACCCGAACCTCGTCGTTCCAGGCAAGGAAGACTGGGACGGTCTCTGGCAGGCCTGCAAGGCAGAGAAGCCGAAGCTGCAGGCCGGTGGCCGCGGTGACTGGATGGTAATCGAGCACCGCGGGCCGCACGGGCGGGTCTTCTGCGCCCTCATGCACGATGGCCACGGGCGAGTACGCAACGAGTCGAACGGCTGGCTCAAGGAGGCGACCTTCAACGCCATGGCCAGCCGGATGATCTCGTTGGAGATCTGGGAGATTCGCCGCGTGGTCGAGACGGAGCGCAAGACCGCCGCTGCCCTCGCGAAGCTGGCCGAGATGAGGCTGGAAGTGGGCATGAAGCTCCGGGCTGTCCAGTTCAACTGCTACACCTGGTCGAGCGGCATCGTGACGTCGGTCGATCCAGAGACCGGCGATATCGGCTTGGCGCTGACCCGACGCGGCTCGGCGCGTCGCTCGGAATTTGCGGTCTCCGCCGCCGACCTGTCGTTCGCCGGGCCGGCACGCGCGGCTGCGTGACGGCCGTGGACGCTCGCGCCATCCCTGGACAGCCGTTCGCCCTGACCATGCCGATCCCGCCGGCCCCGCAAACGCTGGCGGGTTGTGCGAAAGTTCGTCCAGAGCCGACAGCCAGACACCCGCCGAGGCCAGCATGTCACCTGCGGATAGCCCAACTCCAACGCCAGCAGACCTCGCGCCAGCGCGCTGGAACGGCGTGCTCGAGGCGGTCTTCCACGTCCTCACGGGAGGATGGCGCGAGACAAGCGCTGCCGAGCCGGCCGCGCCTGGCGTGGTACCGGCGGCCGTAGCCACCGCCGGGCGGTTGACCGAGATCCGCGTGACCCCCGTTGACGTGGATGACCTCGCTGCCGTCGGTTGGGTAGTGGAGCTCGCGTGCGCGCCCTTCGCGGCCGTCGACCGCTGCGTTGCAGCGACGGAGCACCTTGGCCTGTCCCTGGTGGCCCGACTGGGGTACGGCGCGGGCCCACAGGAGCCCGCGATGGTGATGGGGGTGGCGACCGGCCCCGACCTAACCTGTGCCTTCGCCGGCTTCCGGCCCCTGGGCGGCCTTCGCATTGGCGAATCCTTCGACGCCCACGTGCGCCTGCGCTTCCAATTCGGGTCCCCGGAGTCTCGCCAGCATCTTGAGGCTACCGAGCTGGCGGCGATAAACGCCGAGCTGCTGTCCCCGTTGAGGCGAGAAACAGCCGGCATGCCTGCGCAGCAGCTCCGCACCCTACTGGGTGACATGCGCGGCCTGGCCGAGCAGCTTCGACAACACCTCAACGAGCGCTGACAGCAGTGGGCGGCTGTCGCGCTGCGTGGTCGTTCCTAGGGTCGGCGGGAAATGGCTCACCTTTTACCGGCCGATCCGTCGGCTATGCTTCACCCGAAGCGACGGCCACCGCCCAGCGCTGTTGCCGCCTCTGACCGTGGCGCCCGCCACACGTTGGTAAGTCGTCGATCCACTTCGGACAAGGAAAATGCGATGAGCAAGGGAATCTTGAAGGGACTCGTTCTGGTGGCTGGCCTCGCCTGCGCGGCGGCCGCCTTTGCGGATGGCACCACCGCCCCGGCCACCCCCGGCCCTCAGAACGCGAAGGAGCAGCAGCTGGTCGAGCACATGCAGGCCGCCTATCGGCAGCGTGGCCTCACTCTCACGCCGGAGCGCGAGGAGGCCTTGCTGCAGCAGTACCGCCAGATGCAGGCCCGTGCAGCGGATGCGCAGGCCATGTCCGAGGTCGGCGGCGATCTGACGCCGGCCCAGCGCGTGAAACTGGCCATGGGCCTTCCCACAGACCAGGCGGCAGCGACCACGCAGGTGTCCCAGCCCGAGGCTCCCACCGCCGACGCACAAGGCAACCCTGCCGACCAGCTGCTCGCCGCGGTGCACGCGCGCCACGCCCAGGGGGCACCTACCGATTTCGAATGGCGTCCGGACGGATTCGTGGCCGACGGCAAGTCGGTAGTGGATCCCGAGGGCCGTATCGTCCAGTGGGACGGCGATGGCTTGTCGGGCGACGTGACGTACCTGGTGCAGGTGGCTGCGGGGCAGTTCGACGTGCGCTTTACGAATACGCACTCCACCCTGCCTCCGATCACGGTCGGCTCGCTTTACATCGACCCCACAGGCCAGCACTTCACCTCGGTGGATGGGCAGACGGTGAGTGGACGTATCCTGATCCCGACCAGCAAGGGCATCGT
The DNA here is from genome assembly GCF_058789615.1 of Rhodanobacter sp. FW106-PBR-R2A-2-24. NCBI lineage: Bacteria > Pseudomonadati > Pseudomonadota > Gammaproteobacteria > Lysobacterales > Rhodanobacteraceae > Rhodanobacter > Rhodanobacter sp. FW106-PBR-R2A-2-24. Next base: position 143,601 of record NZ_JBYTBV010000001.1, on the reverse strand, counting down.
AATGGCGCGCGATACGGCCATTTTCGACTACGAGTTCGGTAAGCCGGTGGTCTCCCAGGCGCTCCCGCCCCAGTACATGGTGGCGACTTTCCAGCGAGGCCCGGTGGGGACGACGAACTACGTTTTGCTGAAGCGCTACATCAGCCAGGCCGAGCGTCACGACCCGATCGAAGGCGTGAAGGGGCTGTTCAATATCGTGCGCGGCAAGGTCACCAGCAACGACTTCGCCCTGTTCAACATCAAGACCGGCCATGCCGTCTACCTGGCGATCGACGAACCGGGCACCGGTGGCAGCATCTGGAACCGCGACGGGCGGGCGAACTACCAGCACTACTTCTGGCAGATCGACTGGATGCCTAACCCGAAGGGTGCGACAGCCGTGGTCCTGGAGAACCAGTTCCGCGACCTGAACGCCATTCGCCTGGACAGCGGCGAACGCATCAACGTGCGCCACCGCGCGATGGGCATCGAGCGTTTCAACGTCTATCCCCTCGCCAACGGCAGCTTCGGCATCAGCGACAGCGGCACCAAGCTGGGCACGAGGATGCAGGACGAAGCGGTCGACATCAACACGCTGTTCGCGAACGAGGAGGCCGTGAGGCCAAAGTCGGGTACGGACACCGCGGCTGCCACGGGGTCGCGCTAACCCGGCACCGACAACAGCACCGCCTGGAGCTCAGTCGCATGACCAAGCACGTCTTCACGTTTGGCGCGCCCGACGGTGCCGCCCTGCCCCACTTCAACCAGGACGGGGTGACTCACCACACCCTGATCCTCGGGGCTTCGGGGTCGGGCAAGAGCGCCTTTCTGCAGGAACTGGCCCTCCGCCGAGGCGTCCCGTATGAACAGCTGCTCCGGGAGGTTCAGCCGACCGCAGAACAGGTGGATCGTGCCCGGGAGCGCCGCGAGGAGCGGAACACGATGGATACCAAGCGATTAGATGCGGTGCGTCGCGCCTGGTGGGACGCGACGCCGGCCGACGACACCGAGCTCTATGCACTTAGCGATGTGCTGACGAGCCAGATCCCGGAACTGGCCGACCCGACGCATGAACAACAACGGGTCGTGTTCATGATGCTGCCGGACGTGATCATCGGTGGTGTGATCCAGTGGGGCCTGAGCGATACCGAGGTGCGTGACCAGGTCTACGTGTTCGTCCGCGACCACCTCGCCGAAGTACGCCAGACCATGGGCTTATCACCGGCGTAGTCGCGCGTCCGCTGCCGACGAGCTGGTAGAAGCGCCCGCGGCGCCGATCGGTGCCGCAGTGAATTCCGGCTTTTCTTTGCCGCCGTCGCGCGTGCGTCACCCTGAAGGCACACTTCCGGAGCGCGCCATGACAACCAGCAGCAGGTACTTCGTCTGGAACGAAAACACCCTGTGCTACCAGGCTGAGGGCGATTCGCGCTTGGGCGTACTTCATGGCTCGGTCATTCGCGGCGGCCGCAACTGGCGCGACGGCTGTTTCACCCCCACCGCCGGCGATGTGCTGCGCGATGCAACCCTTGAGGACTTCCGTGAGTACCGCTGCCAGCCGCCGCGCGGCCTGTTCAGTGATGGGGGTGACGTGGCATGAGGAGCGTCAGTAGCGAGCCGAGGAAGGCGGTGGCGCCGACTCGCACAGCTGCGCTCGGCCAGTACATGACGCCGGCGTGGGCCGCCGAAGCGCTGGTCAACCGCTACCTCGGTGATCTCCGCTGCGACGACGTTGTTTGGGAACCCACCTGCGGCACGGGTGCGTTTCTCCAGGCCATTCCGGCGCACATCGAGGCCTTCGGCGTCGAGATCGATCCCGCATTGGCGGAAATGGCGCGCCGGCGCAGCGGTCGACCGGTTGTGGTCGGCGATTTCCGCACCGCCGAGCTGCCGTTGTGCCCAACGCACGTGATCGGCAATCCGCCGTTCCACCTGGCTGATGTGCAGGCACTCCTGGAACGAGCGCATGCTCTGCTGCCGCCAACCGGGCGCGTGGGCTTGGTCCTGCCCTGTTTCGTACTCCAAACGGCGGGTACCGTGGTCGACCTGGCGGCCCGCTGGTCGATCCGCCAAGACATGCTGCCTCGCAACCTCTTCCCCGGCTTAAGCCATCCGCTCTGCTTCGCCGTGCTGACGAAAGGCGTCGCCGGGAAACTGTTCAACTTCGCCCTGTACTACGAGCAGGCTGCGGTGGCCGCGATGCAACGCCGCTACCGCGAGCTGCTCGCGAACGGCGAGCGCTCGGTCTGGGTCGCCGTGACCACCGCCGCCCTATCGCAACTGGGCGGACGCGCCACGCTGGAACACATCTACGGCGAGATCGAGGGAAACCGGCCAACCGCCTGCAAGTGGTGGCGGGAGAAGGTTAGGCAGACGCTGCAGCGAATCGCTGTCCGCACCGGGCCGGCGGAGTGGGCGCTGCCTGCTGCCGTCCCCCGCGCAGCGTGAACTTTCCCCACACGGACCGACGACGGTCTGCACCGGACGCGCTTTAACGCCGCGACGTCCGCCGCTCTGCCGCCGCCAGCCATCGCGCGCCAGGTTCACCACCGTCGGAGCCGTGGCATGCTGGGCGCGGCGCCGCCAACTGCAAGGAGAACCCGATGGACGCCCTCAGCGAAAGATCTTTGCTCGAGCGGGCGGAACGCCCTGAATCGCCTCGCCTCCGCGCGTCAGCCGAGCGATTCGTCGCAGCCATCGACCGTGAACGCCTTGAGGTCGCCGGCGGGCCGTTCGGCATCCTGACAAGAACGCTGCCGTTTCTGCAGCCGGAGTCGAGCGAGGACCTCGCTCAGTGGCTACCCCTGCCCTGCGTCATCGGCATGTCCTGGCGCTGGACGGAGCCCGAGGCACGGCCAGGGCGCGAGGATCTGGCCGCCTACCTGCTGGCGCCCGCCCGGGCTGATCGAACCGACCCGGATGCTGCCTCGGGCTGGTGGGTACCCGACTTTGGTATCGGCGCCATGCACGAGGGCAAGAACCGCGTTCGCTACCTCCGCGACACCTGTGGCGCCGAGCTCATGCCGGCGTCGTTGACCACCCTGCGGTTCCCCCGCGCCGATCGGCTCCAACTGCTGGAGGCCGAAGCCGGCCCGGGGAGGTTCTATGCACTACTGCTCGACGGTCGCTGGCTAGCCGTGCTGGCGGATCCTTCCCTATCCCTACCGCTGCTGCGCGCCTACGGCGTCCACCCCGCGCCGTGGCCGAACCGCTTGCCGTCGTTCGACGACCTTCTGGGATCCGGCGAGTGGCAGTCATACGCCCACGGAACACCGTCCGCTATCGACATTCAAGCGTGGCAACGGCGCCAGCGCGCCCAATACGACAGGCTCCCCGGGGAACCGTTCGACATCATCGACAGCTCGCCCCACTGGCCCGGCTTTCGTCGCCTCGCCTGGATCGCGGTCGGAAGCGGCCTCCTCGGCGGCGTGCTCGCCGCCCTGAGTGGTGGTCACCTCGGCGTGCTGGGAAGTGCGTCACTGACCGCCGCGTCCGTGGCCACCGGTGCGCTGTTGGCGCTCACGATCCCCTTGATCCAGGCACCACGCTCCGCCTGGAAGCGCGGGCACTGCGGGCCCGGAGCGGACGGCGCCACGTAGCTGGCCGCCACGGACATGGGCCAGGCGAAAGCTCGATAGCCGCGTGGCGTACGGAACCGCACGCCACCAGACCACGGTTCCGCCGGAAGTAGCGTGATCTTTGGCCACGTCTTCACTGGCCTACTGTGATCGGTACCCGCCGCTGATGGTATCCGCCATGTCTACCACGCTACCTCCAGCCGAGTCTTCGGTCGCCTCCCTGCCCTCCCCCATCCTTTTCGGATGCGACCGAGCCTTGAACATCGAACACCTGCTCGGGATGGCGCCGGCAACGCACTTGCGTGAGGGCGAGCGGAGCCTGCTTGGCCTCGTCCTCCCGGTTTGGCAGCGCCCCGCTGTCTGGACGCGCCAGCAGCAGGTGCGGTTCGTCGAGGGCATCTTCCTTGGCCTGGGCACGGGGTACTACGTCACGACCGAGTGGGATTGGGATCAGGGGGGCGTTCGACGGCCCTGTGCTGGGCTTCTCCTCGACGGCCAGCAACGGCTTGGCGCGCTGCGGGATTTCGCGGCCGGCGACTTCCCGGTGTTCGGCACCACTCGCTTCGCGGATCTGTCGATTGCCGACAAGCGCCGCCGGTTCTACCGAATCACGTTCCCGTCGATCGAGATGGGGGTAGCGGACGAATCGACGCTACGCGAGGTCTACGACCGACTGAACTTTGGTGGCACCCCGCACGCCGGCGACCAGCGTGCATCTACGCAGGTCGACGCACGCTGCTGACGCAACCTCACCGAACTTCTGTGCGCGCAGCGCCGCCAGAGAATGGCGTTAGTCCCGATGGAAATGGAAATCGACCGATGGCACAAGCAACGTTCGATGTGGTGCACCTGGCTCGCGCCGCTGTGCGACGCGCCGACCAAGACCATCACCCCGCCCGAGGAACCGAACCATGGCCCCTGAAAGCCCGATCCTTGCCGTTTCGGCGGCACTGCACGCGGTGGCTGCGTGACCTTCCCATCATCGTCTACCTCGACCGCGACTGGCCGCGCCACCGAGAGTGGCTCGATGCGATGACGCGCGACGAGCGCGCCCGGGTCTACACCGACGAACGCGTCTCCGGCGAGGTTCAGGGGCCGACGATCGAACGGCGGCGCCGACCATCGGAGCAGGAATGCCTGGTGACCGTCTTCCCGCAGGTCTGGGGCAGTACCGCGCTGGGCTACGGCGGCCTGGGCGGCGCGGCGATGAGCACGGCCTACACCGTCGTCGTGGAGGCGCAGGTGGTGGGCCGGCGCGCCGTCTACTTCGGCGGAAGCGGCCGGCTGGCCTACGTGGTGCCCATCGGCGGCGCCAATGAGAAGGAATTCCAGGAGGCGATCGCCGTACGCACAATGCCGTCCGTACGCGACGCGGCCGCGCTGGGGTGGGTTCCGGAAGAACCCGTCGTGATGGGCGGCGCGCTGGAGCTGACGGCCGGCCAGGTCGCGCAACTGGCGCTGTTCGTCGCCGCGAAGGGCGAGGGCGGCACGGGCGATGGGGCTCGCATCGTCCTCCAGCACCGCGAGGACGGCCACGCCGGGCCGGGTGTGTATGCGTCGGGCAACGCGTCTTCCGAGAACGGCTCCGTGCTTCTGGACAGCGGTAGGTAGTCACGGCCAGCGCCGATGGTGATCCGGATGTTTCGGCCGGCGGTCGCCATACAAAAGAGTGTGCCAACCGCCCGCTTCGGTCGAGCAAGTGGGACCTGCCCGAGGTAACCCGCCACGACTTTTCCGCGGGCGGGGATCTGAGACCATGGGGCATCTCAACCGAGGTGCGCTATGACCCACAGCCACGCATCAGGCAGCCAGTCCTGCCCGGCCAAGCCGTCCGTCGCCAGCGACACGGCGACCCGGCTCACGAAGGCCGCCTACATCGCCGGCCTCGAAGCCGCCGGGACGATCGAGGAGCTCGAGGAGGCGATCCAGGCGCCGCGCCGGCCGCACCGCTACTGTGGGCGTGGTTACGCGGAGGTATCTGCGGCGCGGCATGCCGCCAGCGAAGCCCTTTGCGCCGCGCACGCCTATGCGCCGTACATCCCCCAGTTCAAGGACGGTGTGCTCACCGTCTTCGGCGAGAGCCGGCGCCTGGGCCGCGGTCGCTCGGGCTGCACCTGGCAGTACGCCGGCCGTTGGGCAAAGGACGTGCTCAAGCGGCAGGGTCTGAGCCAGCGCGCCGCGTACCAGGTCTGGGACTGGTGGATCTCGGGATACCCGCACCGGGCGATCGCGGTCGTCGAGGCGGCGCTGGGCGGCAAGATCCCTGACCCGGTAATGGACACGCTCACGTTCCTCTACAAGGGCATCGGCCCGATCAACTATTCGCTCGAGGCCAACGCGAACGATCCGGTCGATTCCCGCGCGCATCGGCCGTGCGCGTGCGGCGGCATCCTCTTCGACTGGGGATCCGGTTACGATCACGGTTTCACCCGTGTCAGTTGGCACTGCAACCGGTGCGCGGACGTCTTCGTCGAGTACTGCACCGACAAGCGGTTCGCCGAGATTCGCAAGCCGCGCATGCCGGCGGCCGCCTGACGAACCATCCCTGGCGACGGCACCAACGCCCACCACCCGCAACCGCCCGCTGGAGCCCGTCCTGTGAAGATCCGCGAATTCTCGGAAGGTATCGCGAACTGGACGATCACCAAGGAGCTCCAGGTGCAGGCCGAGCGATTGCGCATGCAGGCACCGTCACGGCCCGCACAGCGGTATTACGGCTACGGGTCGGACTACTACAAGAACCCAGACCACTTCTCTGCCGTCGACCTCATGCTCACGTCCGTGGGTGGCGACGAAGTCGTCGTTGCGGCGAAGGTCGGCTTCCGGGGTCAGGATCCAGACTTCCAGGTCCGGGCGCGCGTTACCGGCACAGCTAGCCATCCCACCGTGGCCTTCGAGTGCCCATGCCGTACCGGTCAGTGCGTTCACGCACTGGTGCTCTGGGAGGCGGCCTTGCGCGAGTTCGCCGCCAACCTGGCGCCGGAGAGTCTCCTCGCCACTCTTACCAACCTGGGCAAGGGCTGGAGCGACCCGGCGTTCGATCGCGCCCGGCCACCCATCGAGCACTCGACCACGTTCGGACTCGTGCTCAAGCCCCATAAGGCGTCAGCCGCTACGAAGCATTCGGTACCGGTGAGCCTGGTTTTCTACGAACCGCTCACAGGTCTGGAACCCAAGGGTTACCGTCCCACCAAGATGGCGGACGACGTCGACCTTCGACCCGACGCACTGTCGTTGGCCGACGCGAGCAAAGTCGCCCTGCTGCGGCAAGCGTATGCCCCCCGGATGGACACGGCGTGGGATCGCAGCCCGGGCGTGCCAAAGGATCACGCGCTGATCGACAGCCACGCCAAAGAAGCCATCTTCGAGGACCTACTGTCCGGCAAGCGGGTCTTCATGAAACAGTTCGGCAGTCACCCAATGATCTACGCTGAGCCCATCGTCCCCTCGCCCCAATGGGTGCGTGTGGAGGGCGACGATGAAGGTAGCCAGCAACTGCTCCTCGCCGACGCTCAGGGCACGGTGGTCGACGAACTCATCCGCCTGAAGGGGCTGTGGGCCTTCGATCGAGTGACGCGCGTCATGCGCCGGGTTCTGGGCGACGAGGCACTGCTCGAGAAGGTGCACCGTACCCGCCACGTTGTCCTGTCGACACAGGTCCATGCCCTCCAAACGCATCTGGCCCTCGCGGGACCAAAGTCCGTCATCCCGTTGCCAAGCGTCGTGGCGCCGACCCGGGATATACACGGCCCGGCCACCGCCGTGCTTCGCGGACATATCGTCGAGAGCCCCGACGGTCCGGACTACCCTGCCGCTATCCTCACCTTCGACTACAACGGGACGGAGGTCTCGCCGACCGCCTTCAACACCGAAGGCGTCGTCGAGATCCGTACCCGGTCCACGCTGACGCGGATCCACCGCGATCACCAGCGCCACAATGCGGCGTACGAGGCCATCCTCGCGGCGGGCCTCACACTGCCTGATCGGCGCGTGCTGGGCGGAACCGGACGCCGCAGCGACGCCGTCCAGTGCGGCAATGCGTCGAGTGTGCCGCCCGACGACGTGCAGCACTTCGCCCAGGCGCTCGACCTGTGCGAGGCCGCCGGTATGCGCGTCATCCGCAGCGAGGCCCTTCAGGCGCAAGACATCGAGACCCGGCCGTTCCACACAATTTCCGTGTCCAGTGACGACGCCTTCGACCTCGACGTAGGCATCACTGTCGACGGCGTGCAGTACTCGCTGGCGGAGGTGATGGCGGCGACGCTGGCGGACCCGCGATTCCCGCTGAAGCCAACGCCCGGCGAGGAGTCCGGCGCCCGCTGGACGGTGCGGCTCGGCAATGGCGCCCTGGTACGCATCCCCTTGGCTGATCTGCGCACTATGCTCGCGCCGGTCGCCGAGTGGCTCGAGGCCAGCGACCGCCGCGCCGGCGGCAAGATCCGTCTGACGCGCATCCAGGCGGCGCTGGCGGCGAACGAGGTTGGGGCTGAAGCGCCTCCAGCGCTCCGCGTCGTGCGCGACTCGCTGAAACGCCTCGTCGCGATCGATCAGGAACCTCTGCCGACGACGTCCCCCGCCTTCGTCGGCGAGCTGCGCCACTACCAGCGCGAGGGCCTGCGCTGGCTGAACGCGCTCGCGGACGCCGGCATCGGCGGTGTGCTTGGCGACGACATGGGCCTCGGCAAGACGCTGCAGCTCATCGCCCACGTCCTGCACCTGAAGGACAACGGCCGTCTCGACGAGCCGGTGCTGGTCGTCGTGCCAACCTCCGTCGCGCCCATCTGGGCGCAGGCCTGCTCGACCTTCGCGCCGAGCCTGAAGGTCGAGATCCTGCACGGCACCGGAAGGGAACGCGTCCACCAGCGCGCTCACGAGGCCGACGTCCTGATCACTACGTACGGTATCGCGGTAAAGGACGTCGAACGCCTGGAGTCCCAGCATTTCGCGCTGGTGGTCGCCGACGAGTCCCAGAACGCAAAGAACCCTCGCACGACGACGGCGAAAGCCCTGCGTCGGCTCAAGGCGACGCGCCACGTCAACCTGACTGGCACCCCTCTCGAAAATCGGCTACTCGATCTCTGGTCGCAGCTCGACCTGGCCGTGCCGGGCCTCCTGGGCGGCGAGAAGGCGTTCAACCGTGCGATCGCCGCGCCGATCGAGAAGCGCGGCTCCGACCTCCACCGCCTCGCACTGGCGCGCCGCATCGCGCCGTTCCTGCTCCGGCGGACCAAGGAGCAGGTGGCGGCCGAGCTGCCGCCGAAGACCGTCAGCACCGTCTCGGTGGAGCTCGCCCCGGCGCAGCGCGCCCTGTACGAGACCCTGCGAGCGACCCAGCATGCGGCCGTGCTCGCGGCCATCGCGGAGCGTGGCCTGAACAACTGCGGCATTGCCGTGCTCGAGGCGCTCCTGAAGCTCCGTCAGGTGTGCTGTGACCCCGCGCTGGCGCCGATGGCCTCGGCCAAGCAGGTGAAGGGCAGCGCGAAGATGGATGCGCTCATGGAGCTGGTGCAGGAGGCGATGGATGGAGGCCACCGCATGCTGGTGTTCTCGAGCTTCACAACCATGCTTGACCGGATCGCCACGCGCCTGCAGGAAATCGGCATCGCCTACGTGATGCTCACCGGCAAGACCACCAACCGCGGCGCCGTGGTGGACGCGTTCCAGTCGGGCGAGGTGCCTCTATTCCTGCTGTCACTTAAGGCCGGAGGTGTCGGCCTCAACCTGACCGCAGCGGACACGGTGATCCACTACGATCCCTGGTGGAACCCCGCTGCGGAAGATCAGGCGACCGACCGCGCGCATCGGATCGGGCAGGACAAGGCCGTGAACGTGTACCGCCTGATCGCTAAGGACACCGTCGAAGAGCGGATCGAACTCCTCAAGGCGCGCAAAGCCGACCTGGCCGACGCAATCCTCAGCGGCGAGGGCGAGGCCACCTTCAGCTGGTCTGCCGAAGACATCAATCATCTGTTCGGCAGATGAGCCGTGGCGGATCACAACCGAAATGATCTTTTCGGTCGCGGCTCGCTTGCGACGCTGGAATTGACCGCCACTTGCCGGAGCGCCGCATGACCGCCACAAACCAGACGCCACCTCGTCGGCTGCAAGTCAAGGCCACGCGCACGGAACCCTATGTGATCGAACGGCAGCGGGGCGCCGAATGGGTGCCAGCTCTGCCATTCGGTCGCAGCGTGCGCAGCGGCATTGACGATGACGAGGCGCGCGAGTGGTTTGCATCCGTGACGCGTCGCTGCCGGAAACCATATCGCCTGGTTCGCCGTGTTGGTCTGGGCTCCGGCACGCTCCTTGTCGTGGCGACCCACCTCATGGGCGTGCCGGCCGCGAAGCCGGACGGCGGCGTGTGCCCGCTGGCGCTCACCTTCGGGCGAACCCGCGCGCCGAGCTGAGCCGTAACCCCGGCCAGCCCTGGGCAGAAACGTCCCGATGTTTTCCGCGGCGACAGCGATGCCATGGTCGTGGCGTGGGACGCAAGGCGGCCGACCAGCTCCCGCGGTCGTTGGCCTGTGACGACGGAGCGTCGAATGGCTATGGCCTTGCGTCGGGCCGTCTACTGGATCGGTAAGCACAAGAAACACCATACCGAAGAAGTCACCTGCCCGTGAACGGGCCGGATCAACAGCAACGCAGTGAGGTCACGCCGATGGGTATGTTCGACAACGTGGAGTGCCGGCGCACGATGCCGGACGGTTTCGTCGGGGCGGGATTCCAGTCCAAGTCGCTGGACTGCGTCGGTGACGGGTATACGGTGACGCCGGACGGGCGCCTGCACCGAACCTTCTCCTCGAACTGGAATGGCGTGCCGAGGCCGCTTGGCGATCTCGCCTACGACGGGAACCTGAGCATCTACACCGTCGAGCCGGTCAACCGTGGCTGGCAGGAATACACCCTGATCTTCGTTGCGGGAACACTGGTCCGGATCACTTGCCACCAGACCGGCACGACATTGGCGGTGTCGCCGCCGGCGTCCGGGGCGACACCGGCGCCGAGCCGGGCGCTCTCCGCGATCATGGAGTCCATGCAGTCCCGTGAACGCGTCGGCCTGCTGAAGTACGGCACCACCGTCGATCGCGGCGACCTCACGCCGCTGCAATGGCTGCAACACCTGGACGAAGAGCTGATGGACGCGCTGATGTACAGCCGCGCCCTGCGGCGGGGCATCGAGCGCCCGGCGACGGCTGCTTTGCTCGCGCGCCTGCAGGCACGAACGGAGTCCCTAGCGGACACCTTCGGCCCGGAGATCATCGCCCTGCTGGAGGCAGCGCAGTCGGAACAGGTGGACACCCCGTTCGACGACGCGCGGCAAGCCTCCCCCCACCCCAGCGGGCCGCTGCCCGCCGGCTGACGGCCGTGCGTGCGCCCGCGCAAGGCGGTGGGGTCGGTGGCCGCCGCGGTCCAGCCCACTTGGCGCCAGCCGATGGCGCCGTGGACTTTCACAGTTGCCACGTGGCCGTCACGGCAGCGCGTTCTAACTGCAACCTCGGGCGACCATGGCGAGACGAAGGTCGGCCAACAGATTAACTGTCGCAACCGCGGCTCACGGCGGCCTTGGCCTACACGGCAACTTTTCGCCATGCGAGGACCCACGATGATCGATGCATGATCGATACTCAGCTCGAGACCGCCATGACCCCGACCACCGGACCCACCGACGAGACGCCCTGCACGGCACTGGATCCGCAGTACATCGCACCCTCCGTCGGCGCCATCTTCGAGTATCGGGGAAGTACCTACCGCTGCAACGCCTGGTTGCGTGCGGCTGCCCCGCCACCGGCAGCCAAAGGCTGGTCAGAGGTGATCGACGCCCTCCTATTCGAGGCTGCCTTCGAGCGCGATGGCGTACGTTTTCGCTACTGTCTGCGCGAAGAGGCCACTCATGTGGCTGGGAGCGGTGTGTGCGGCTGCCTCGCCGACATTTCCAGCATCAGGGTGACTGGCCGCGTCGACTGGCCCGACGCGGCCCTCAAGGAGGCTGAGGCGACAGCGATTCGCCTCGGACGTTCAGGCCGAATCATTGGGTAACGGCTCCCCGGCGCAGAACGATCGCGAACTTTGCAGCACCCCATCGCCGCAGATCCTCAGAGTCACACTTTGAGGGGACGCGCCGTGCCAAACCACACCGTTGCAACCGTTCTTACTCTTCTGCCACCCCAGCACGTTCGCGAATACCATCGGTTGGCCTTCCAGGCGTGCAACTTCGCCAGCACGCCGACCGGCGATCATGGGTACCTATACCTCCACACCGCGCAGGGGCAGACCCCGTGCCGCCTGATAGTCGACCGCAACATGCCCTTCGGGGATGCCTGGTCGGCACTGCTCGAAGCGACAGGCCTTTCCGCGTACTCGTTCGAGCCCTTCGTCGAGACGCTACGCGGCCTCATCCGGCATGGTGACCTCCAATGGTCATCCGTCATGCAAGCGGCACTGTTCGAGATGCCGGTGGACGCGGTACCGCACATCGACGTCCAAGGAAGCGCCTGGGCCGACAATGCATGCCCCGCCGCGTTTGGGGGCTTCGCTTGCCGGATCACACGCGGCGCCGTGCACTGGCAACAGACCCACGAGTCTTTTTTTCGCCGCCTTGACCTGGTTGCGGCTGAGCGAAAACGGCCGGTCGCTGCGCGCGTCGAAAGCCTCGTCGAAGAAACCCTGTCCCCGGAGACTGGCTTGGGCGAGGCGCTGTGGCGGCTCTTTCCGGAGCGCCGGCACCGGCTACCGAATCGGTTACCGGAGGGCGACGCACTGAAAGCGGCACTGCGCGAGTTCATCTCTGCCTGGGCCACCCCCGTCAGCTGATCAACCGCTACCGGCAAGGCGCACCGCGGCTGTGGAATCCGCGCCAACTTTTCACCACGCCGCAGCCCGCGATGATCGATACACATCGACACCACGGACAGCGCCATGAGCACCGTCAGCCACAACTACATCGCACAGAGCTATACCCGAAACCTTGGTAAAGGCATCCTTACCTCGGGCTGGCGCGTGATGCACGGCGACGCCGTCGTATGCGACTGCTACGGCGGCGAGCATCGTGCAGCCAGCATTGCCGAGTACCTCAACGCCACGACCGCGCCGGACGCGCCGCCGGCCGTCTCCCGCACGAGCCCGCGTCTGCCGCAGCTTGACGCCGAAGCGCAGGCGGTCCTGATCGGCACCCTGCGCCTGATCGACAAGCAGCTTTCCGGCGCCGGTACCCCGTCGCAAGCGGCCGTCGCCATGATCCGCCGCGAGATCCGGTGCGCTATCGTCGATCACGCATCAGGACGCGAGGGCATCTGTGACCAGCTCGCCGTCACGGCCTACCGCCGCGCCTTCCCCGGGTGACCGCGATGGCCGCCGAGTCGGATTCCTTCGCCAGTCTCCTGACGACTCCCGAGCGAGAGACACTTCGCAAGGCCCTCGGCGGGCGCCTTCTCGTAGCATGCTTCGGCGGCGGCGTCGACTCGACGGCGATGCTTGTGGCGCTGCGCGCGGCCGGGCTGACCGTGAGCTTGTCGACCTTTGCCGACACGGGAGGAGAAAAGCCCGAGACCCTCGTCCACATCGACGCGATGAGCCATGTGCTCGAGTCGTGGGGCTGGTCGCCAGTCACCGTGGTTCGCAAGACCACCTTGCCGTCGACAGGCTACGACTCCCTGGAGACGAACTGCCTTTCAAATCAGACGATGCCTAGCATCGCTTTCGGGATGAAGAGCTGTTCGATCAAGTGGAAGCAAGGGCCTCAGGATGGATTCCTGCGCGGCGTCCGATCTGGGCCGAACGCCCGCCCGCCACATCCGTTGTGGCTAGAGGCCAAGGCCAAAGGTGAGCGCATCCTCAAGCTCATCGGATACGACTGCGGCAGAGCGGATCTGCGCCGCTCAGGCAGTCTCAGCGCCGGCGGCGGCGAGTTCGACTACGCCTACCCGCTGCAGTTGCTGGGCTGGGAGCGCAAGGACTGTATCCGGGCGATCGCGGCGACGCTGGGCCCTTCCTTCGTACCCGTGAAGTCGAGCTGCTTTTTCTGCAGTGCTTCGAAGGTGTGGGAACTCTACTGGCTCGCTGCCGTGCACCCCGACCTCATGGAGCGCGCGCTCATCATGGAGCGTCGTGCCCTGACGGGACGGCATAGCCGATTCGACGAGGTGGAGTTTGGCGACTCCTGGGAGGCTTTGGTGAAGAACGCCGACCGGTTCCCAAGCTCCAAGACCACAGTGGGCTTGGGGCGCAGCTTTGCCTGGAACCAGTGGGCTCGCGCCAATGGCGTGGTTGACGAGAATTTCCGCGTCCGCACGGCAACTGAGGATCGCGAGCGATTCCTCGCAATGGCGGAAAAGCTGCGCGATGGGGGAAACGCCCTCGACGTGCGCGCGGCTGGCCGCCTCTCTCCGCCGACGCCGACGGCAGCCGGGATCCCACGCGACGTTCCCATCAGGCACACTTCAGCCGAAATACACTCGCCGTGAAGGCAGCCGCACAGGTCCACCTCATTGGAGCTCGAAGACCATGACCGCATGCTTCAGCCGCCGGAGTGACCGCGACCTCGCATTTCTGCAACAACTGGCAACCCGCCACGGCCCCATCAGTGATGCGCAGGCGGAGCGCTCGGCCGGCCTGGTGGACAACGCACGCAATCACCTTTACGAGACCCTGGGTCGCACCACCGATCATGGGCGGCTCAAGGTTGCGCACGACTCGCTGACAGAAGCATTGAACCTAGATCCACGGAACCTGCTTGCCATCCTGTTCCTGATCAGCTTTGCAAGCACGGACGCCAACGCATTCGGCAGCATCCTGGAAGACGTCGCCAAGCGCCTTCTGGCGCCATCGGCGCTGCCACGAGCCGGCGCGGAAGCCCACTGGTCAATCGGATCAAGCGAGCAGAGAGATCATATGGTCGCAGTCGCCATGTGCTCCGGCCTGCTCGACGACGCGGGCCGCTACGGCTGCGCTAATACGCTCCGGGCGAAAGGACTCAAACTCGACAAGCGCGACGGCAGCGGCCTGCGATACTACGTCGTCGCGCACGCTCTGATGGTAGGCGACCTAGGTACTGTGAACCGGTGGCTGAAGTGGGCGAAGTCGAAAAACCAGCGGCGCGAGTTCTGGGCCTGGGCCGAGACGCTTGCTCTCAGGATCAGCGGGGCTCCAGCCCGTGTCGGGGTGCCGGCATTCGCCGAAGCGCAGCGTCTTGAGCCGTTGGTGCCGAAATTCATGGCACAGACCCTCTATTCCGCGCGCGAGCTTTCCGAGCAAGCAATTAGGCTGGGGTCGGAGGAGGAACAGGCGCACCATGCGGCGATACTCCACCGTGCCTGGGCCGCGCACCCCGTTCACTTCGACTGGCTGTTGGGCTGGATGGCGAAGCCGAACCAACCATGGTAATCCGGCTGTGGCGGTGCCAGAATCATCCAAGGTTCTGCCACCTGTCCGCCCGCAGCGCTACGGCGCACGGCAAACGGCTCCGATCACCATCTGATTCAACAAACTCACTTCCACGCTGGAGGCTGAGTGGCAACGCGGGCACCACAAAGACAACCTCCGGGATAGGGGTGACATATGAAAGAGAAGACGGAGATTTCTCGATACAAGCAACAGGCCACGCGTTTGCGCTCCTTTCTCCAAGAAGGCGGAACGCATATCAAGCAAACGCATGCGCTTGAGGCCGTCGCGAAGATGCACGGGTTTCCCAACTACAACACACTGAAGGGCGCGATTCGTATAGCGCCGGGCGACGCTACGTCGGTGTGTTTAACCGTGTTGCTTGATCGCGTGCTCGAACCGAAGGTTGCCATCCAGATGGATGACGATGAGCGAATCGGCACAGGGATGAACGTGATGAATGAGTTCCTGCAGGACTGTGTTTTACCAGGGGCATCGACCGATCCAGTGCACGCTGCAACGCTGCTTTATGCGGCTCTCACGCTCTGTCCGCTACTGGCGCTAGCCATGTTGGATGGCGTGCGGTTCGTGCCATCACCGGATGGCAGTGATCCTTACTACACGGGTAAAGCAGGATGGTTTACGCGCATCGTTGCTAGATCGTCCGAGATCATCGCTACATTGGAGGGGACGCGCGGCGCTGACAGGGTTCGTGCCATGGAACTTCGCGACACGCTAGGCCTGGACGAGGCTATATGCGGTGCATCCTACGCCTTAGCCCTAAGCTCGCTTGAGCTTGGTCATATCGTCGCATTGGCCAACCATCTCGAAGCCGCCGTCGACTACCTGCCGTTGGATGATTTTCAGATGGAACAGGGAGCCGTCATGGCATGGCTCGTGTTAGGCGAATACGACAAGGCTATCGATGCTGGAGTGACGGACTACCCATTACTGTTCAATCGACAACAGATCGAGATCACGGAAGTCCTTGAGGGCATGCACGCCGTCGCAAGAGGTGAACCTGGACCTGCCCCGGTTGAAGAAGCTCTATTGGTCGACGGCTTTGTCCACGATGTCGTCGAACGAATGCGGCGTAAGCCACAACCAATGGACGCATTTTCTTTGCATGATGCGAAAGAACCGTTCGTGGTGCCTACCCGGGTGGTAACCTCGGTGATCGACACAGACGTAGCAACCGCATTCGCGGTGGCAGCATTGAGGGATGAACCCGTCGCGACATGGTTTGAAGGGCTTTCTCAGCGTAACCCTAGGGTTCCCAAGTAGCGCTAGCGAATCGGATTCCTCGCTATCTTTTGCGGTTGCACGACCAAGGGAGACTGGCTCCGACCATCATTGGCGGAGCCAGTCCATGCACCACGAAGCCAGTCACCTTCTCGCGATTCCCGCCCTGCGCGCAGCGATCGAAGCTGCCCTCGACGGCAAGGTCTTCTACCAAGACGCCTTCGAGGCCGCTTGCCGCCCCGCGTGGGATTCCGCTTACCCGGCACTGGAGCGCAGGCTTCCCGACCTGCACGTCAACCTGCACGAGAATCGAGCCGACGGACTCGCGTGCCTCGATGCCCTGCGCGTTACGCTGAAGGCGGGCCGTCGCGGCACCTGGGCCCTGGTCTACAGGCACCATGCTGACGGGCGGAAGTCCTGCGAAGCGTGGATCTTCGATGGTGCTGCGGGCGTCCACGAGCGCGGCGACGGCTGGTGCGACACGCCGACCTTCGACGGTATCACGGATCGCATGGTTGGGATGGAGATCTTCGTCGCCCGCAAAGCCGTCGAGCGCGAACGAGCGACGGCGGCGGCCGCGGCGCGGCTCGCCGAACTCCGGCTCTCGCCGGGGACGCGGCTTCGCGATGTCGAGATCAACCAGACGATCTACTCCACCGGCATCGTGGAAGAGGTGTACCCGGCGACAGGTACGGTGCGCCTCCACCTGACCAAGCGCGGGTCCCGCCATCGCTACCGCGCGACGATTTGCGCGAACGGCCTTCGCTTTCGCGCGCCCGAGGCCGCACCTGAGCTTTTCGCCACCGTTGCGAGGCCGGCCTGACCAGCTCCGGACACGTGCTCGAATCGCCCGCACCGGGAGGCTTTCCATGAAGACCACGCAAGCAGGCACTGCAGTGCCTGCCGATGACGCCAGCCCGCTGGACGACGCCGCACTCGCGGGTCTCCTCGCGACACGCACCTACGCCGAAGTACAGACCATCACAGGGCTGTCCAAGGGAGCGATCTACCGTGCTGCGCTCCGCACCGGCGCACGGAAGACAGAGGCCCGCATCGCCCAGCGCGTGGCCGAACGCCGCCAGCAGCAGATCGACTTCCTGAGTTCGATCGTGGACTCCACCGCCAAAGCCGACGTCCTCGACTTCCTCGCCGCCATCCCAGACGACAGCGTCCAGGTTCACATGACTTCGCCGCCCTACAACCTCGGGAAGCGGTACGGCAATGCCGCCGGCGCGGATGCGCTGGCCCTGACCTATTTCCACGGCTGGCTCATGCAGGTCATCAGTGAGCTGGCGCGTACGACGCGGCCTGGCGGCGTGGTGTGCCTCAACGTCGGCAAGACATCAGACGATCACGGCGGGCTCTATCCCATGGACGTGATGCTCTTCGACGATCTGCGCCGGGCCGGCCTCACGTTCCAGAGCCGAGTCGTCTGGGTGCAGCCACACGGTTTAACGCCCGCGCGGCGCCTAGCCGACCGCTACGAGACGATCCTGGTTTTCAGCAAGGGGCCTGTGCCGACGTTCAACCCCAACGCCGCGCGCCAGCCGCAGCAGCAACCTGGCAAACGCGCCTACAAGGGGCCGAACAAGGGCAAGCTCTCCGGCCACCCGTTGGGGGCGTGGCCCACGGACGTCTGGAGCGACATCCCGACGGTTCGAGCGAACCATCCCGACCGAGTTCATGGAGCTCATCCTGCCCAGTTCCCGGTTCGCCTGGCCAAGCGTGCCATCCTTCTCTACTCGCTCCCTGGGGATCTCATCTGCGACGTCTTCGTCGGGTCGGGCTCAACGGCGGTTGCGGCGATCGAGGCGGGGCGGTCGTTCACCGGCGCTGATCTGTTCTACGAGGATCTGCGCGCCGCGCGGCTGGCTGCAGCGACCGCCGACTGCGTGACGCCGCTCGCCGGCGTGACCGACGAAAGCCTGGCGGTCTGGCAGGCTGAAGCGCGTCGCGTGGAGCACCGATCCGTGCCGCTGTCCGAAGGCGCGGAAGCAGCGCAGTGCGCTGACCTCTTCAGCACCGCCGGCGTCGGCTAGGTGGAAAAAATGGGCGGATATCTCCCGAACTTTTTGGGGGCGAATCGTCGGGTTTACTCCCAGTGTCGCAACGTCGCGACGTCAACTAGAGCATCCCAATGAAGAAGAGCTTCCTGCGCACCACGTCCATCGCCCTCGCCATTGCCCTCGGCGCCGCCGTCGCCATGCCGAGCATCGCCACGAGCCGCCAGGCTACCGTGATGCCTGCGCCTGCCACCGCGGCCGGCACGGTCACCCTGCCGGCCGCGTACCAGCCGTTCATGGGTCAAGCCTTCGCCGAGAGCGACGGCAATACCAAGAACCAGGGCAGCAGCGGCGATCCGTGCGACCCGATCACGCCGAAAAACTGGTGTAGCTGCGGCGGTTGCTCCAGGTAATTCCCGCGCCTGGACAACGGTGCTCGAACGGAAGGCCCGCTGGCGACAGCGGGCCTTCTTGCATTCGGAACCAAAGTGTTTGGCGCCTCCCATACCGCACATCATGCCTCCGTCCTGAGGCGACATCGGAATTCCTCACCGCGGGTGGCCTCGCGCGTCGGGCGGAATGATGGTCACCTTTGCTGGCGCGCCGCGACTGCGAGAGTGGGCACATCCTTCCTACCGACGCCTCCCATGAACCACGAACGTATCGCCACCCCCTTCGCTCGGCTCACTGCCGCCGTGGCTACCTGCCGCGCCGCCCTTCCGCGCAAACGTCACGTGGTGCTCCGTATCTGCGTCCGTCGTGTGCTTAGTGCCCGTAACGAAAATCCACAACTCAGCGACCCGCATTGGCAGAAATGGGACGGCACGCGCCGTGGCCTCGCGGTGGTGCTCGACGCCGCCGGCGTCAAGACGGTGGAGGAAGCTGAGCGCCACAGATTCATGCTGGCCGCGACACACCACGCCGTCGCCTTCGACGACGCGGTAGGTGCGAGTAGGGACGTGTCAGACACGATCCGCGACCTGCTCGCCGCCTAGCCTGCCGACGCCAGTCACGGGCGCGCTTCGCCGATCTGGGCCGGCGCGACCCCGCCGGCACCTGCCCTTCCGCCCGTGTCGCACGGGAGCGTCCGTCGCCCGCGGACATGGCCGGAGTCCTTCTGTAGCGGACCAGCCATGTCCTGACTGGACACTAGCCAACGGTGCGCAGGGGCATCGTCACGCCGTGCAGGTACCGCACGAAGCACGTAGCCGGACTGCCCCAGCGCCGAATGAACGGGCGGGTTCGAGAGGAACGGCCCAGTCCACTCACGACGAAGCGCCGGCGCGGCGACGCGCGCGCTGGCACCGAAGCCTCCAACCGCCCTGGCACACAAAACCTTCCGCGTCTTTTCGTCTCACGCTCGCTTGAGATGATCCCAGCATCACTTGACGGGATCACCCATGCACATCTGCGCAGCTACGGCGACGCTACCTGGCCTTCCTCTGACCGAAGCCATCGAGCGAATCGTCGCTGGCATCGAGGAGCCGCTGTTCGGACGGCTCGACCACGCGCAAGTGCAGTTGTGCCCACAGAGCCGCGGCCAGGTCGATCCCGCACAGTGCGACGAGCTGCGCGAGCGCTGGCCGGATACGCGCTTTCGACCCCATGCGAACCTGCGGGTGCTTCCGCGCCTGCGTGTGTTCGATGCGTCGTCCGACCGCACCGACGCCGCGCCGTTGTTCGGACTCGTCGCCGACGTTTGCGCGCGGCTTAATTCGCCCGCCTACACGGTTCACGCAGGCTATCGCGCCAACGCGACGCTAGCGCAGATGATCGACAACATCCGCCGTCTGCAGGATGTCTTCCCCTGCCCTGTCGGGGTGGAAGGGCTCTACCCAGACACCGAACGCGGCCAGCTCATGGACTGCTGGGCCGACTACGAACGCGTGCTGCTCGCCGGCGTACCGCTCGCCATCGACCTCTCGCACCTGCACATCGTTGCGCGCCACGAGGGCCGCTGTGACGACCTCGTGCGCGCGCTTGTCGCTTCACCGACGACGCTCGAAGTCCACGTCTCGGCGAATGACGGACGCCGCGACTCCCACGATCTCCTGAGCGACGAACCATGGTGGTGGTCGCTCCGGGAGGCCATCAACCCGGATGCCGTTGTGTTCAGCGAAGGCAACCAGTTGCGCCACCACTGACCCACCAACGAAGGAGACTGCCATGCTCGATCCCACCCTCACGCAAGCCCTCAGCACGCCGGAGCCACGCGCGCGGCTCGCCGCCGTGGTCGGCCTACACGGGCAACTCACCGGCGAGCTTGCCCTTGCCATTCGGGAGCTGGTCGATGCCGCCTTTCCGGCGGCCGCAAGCGCCTCGTGGGATTCGGAGGCCCACTACGACGACGAAGGTGGCTATGTCACCACCATCGACAACCTCGCCATCACGCTGCTGGACGGCACCGTCCTTTACCCGCCTACGGAGACCGATGAATGGAGCCTGGCCATCGACAACCAGTTCGGCCAATTCGCGGCCGACCCGAACACGACAGCGGCGCTGGAAGCCATCAAGGATCACGAAGGCTACATGGCGTGGCTCGCGCAGCGCGCGGGCATCGACGCCGACCTGCTCGACCAGATCACCGAATCGGTGCTGGTCTACGCCTACTCGAACCGCTCCTACGGCACCCTGCGCTGGCGCTCCAGCGACGAGCCGCCGGAACCGGCCCCTCCGAGGCCGCAATGACGCGGTAGCCAGTAGCCACCCTTCCATTTCCACTCCCGACCCGAGACCTTCCATGTCCGAAGCCAACACCATCGAGTCCTTAGAGACCTACGGTCTGACCTCCTCCCAGTGGGCCAACGTCTGGGCCGCCGTTCATTTCATTGTGCAAGGGTCGGCCGCCGCGACCGATGCCTTCGACGCGCTCCCGCCCGGCGAGGTGCCCGAGTTCCTGCGCAACGACGCCTTCGCGCCCGAGTGCTACATGGCCGCGTTGTTCCACCGCCACCAGGACGTCTCAGGTTTGACGCTGAGCGTGGATCAGGTAGACCGGGATAGCGTTGACCTGTTCACGGCGATCGCCGCCGACCTTGGTCTCACGGTTGCCGCCCGTTTCAGCGCGTTCAACGAGCAGAGCAACGGAAACCTGCATGCCCACGCGACCGGGGAGTACCTCAGCGTCTCCTTCGACGGGTCGACCCCGGATTACTGCGACGACGAGTCCGACGCGAACATCACCATGACGTTCCAGTTCGGCACCGCCGATGCGCGCGCCCCGGCGGACGACGTGGCCGTTGCGCGGATCAATGCCGAGGTCGTGGCCATCGTTCGGGAGAATCTCGCCAACATGCCTGGCCCGCAGGCCGCGTGCCTCGTCGGTACGCTGACCGACCTTGTGGGCGACCTGCGCAGGTTGGCCGCGTAGTGCTCGCACGGCGGTGGCGCCCAGGTGGCACGCCGCCGCCGTGTCCCAAAAACGTCGAGAAACGACGGTTGCAAACGGCTAGTTTCGCCCCTCCCAGGCAAAATCCGCCCGCTACGATGGTGGCATCGTCATCGGGGACGTCCATGAACCTCACCGAAAAGCAGCAACGCCTCGTCGCCGCCTTTCTCGACCAACGGCTCGCGCGCTTCCGCCGTTCGGACGTGGCCGAGGTGCTCCATAGGACGATTTCCCCGCGCAACCCGCGTCGCGCCACCGCCCTGGCCGACGTGGCACTCAGGACGTTCGCGCGGGAGGGCCGGATCGTCCGGGAGGGCCATCTCCATTGGAAGGTGGCCAACCACGTGCGGACGCTGCTCGACGGGCGGCAGCTCCCCGAACGCGACCGGACGACGAAGTTGGCAATCACCACGCGCGTTCCAGAGAAGTGGGTGGCCGTCGACCTGGAAACAGGAGAGGTGTACGACGGATCGCCCCAGGGCTGGCGCCGAGTCGACAAGGGCAGCGCCTCGCTGACCGGCGCCGGCGCCGTCCTGGCCAAACGCCAAGGCGCGGACGGTTGACCAAACGTCAATGTCCGCCGTCGACCCACCGCCTCCAACCGTTCCCGAGGTACTGTCGCTAGCCCGTGCCAGCTTCAGCCTCGCCCTGCGCGGCGCCTTCGGGAACAACGACACCATGGGAACCTGCCTTTTCGCATCCTGGCTGGTGCGCGCAATGGTGACCCGATGGATCGCCGACGCCAGGGTCACCATCCGCGGCGGCGACGGCCATCAGGACGGCGGATGCCTCAACGTGGACGGCATCTTGCGTGGTCACTATTGGGCCGAGATCGAGCTGCCCGGCGGCGAGCGCGGCGTCGCGGACATCACCGCCGATCAATTCGGCCACCCGCCGATCCGATGGGTGCCCTTCCCACAGGCGGCCGCCGAGTATCGACCGGGCGACCAGGCCACGGTCGACGCGTCCGTTCAAGACATCGACGCCATGCTCGCCACAAGCGACGGCGTTCACGGAAGATCGGCGGACTTTTCCCCCCTCGCCGCCGATTCAAACTCAACGCATCTACCCACCAGCGAGAGTCGGCTCATGAACCTCCCCGAATCCACGACGGTCTCGCCCGTCCAGAAGTGCTGCCCGCACTGCGGCAGCTCGAACATCACGGCCGACGGCCCGGCCGCGTGGGACGTCGCATCACAAGCCTGGGTGATCGCGACCATCTACGACGGCGGCGTGACGTGCAACGCCTGCGGTGCGGAGGAGATCGAGGCCGTGGATCGCGCCGTCGCAGACCTGGCCACCGAAGCCAGCCCCGCCTGAGGGAGACCTCGACCATGTCCTACTGCCGCTTCTCCAGTGACCAATACGCCTGCGACGTCTACGTGTACGCGGGCATCGGTGGCGGATTCGTCACGCACGTGGCGCGCCAGCGCTTCGTGTTCGAGCCGCCCCTTCCCCCGCCCGTCGCGTTCGAGGAGAGCAATATCGACGCCTTCGTCCGGCACGCGGCCGAAGTCCAGTCGCGCGTCGACCAGGCTCCCCGCGAGCCGATCGACCTGCCGCACGCCGGCGAGACCTTTGACGACCCTGACGCCGCGGCCTGTGCCAAGCGCCTCTGCGATCTCCGGGCGCTTGGCTACCGCGTCCCGCAAGACGCTATCGACGCTTTGACCGACGAAGCCATCGCGGAAGGTGCCTCGTAGTCGGGCCAGCACACGGCGCCGCCCGCTTCGCCGCCACCGCACATCCCCACCTTGGACAGGAATCCGTCTATGAGCACCGCCACCCAAGACACCAGTCTCGAGAGTATCGACACCGCCATCCTCGACCGCGTCAGTCGCGGCGACGTGCCCAAATTCGCGGCGATCCTGGCGTCGGTGCGCGCAGCGAGGAAGGGCATCTGCCCGGAGCGCCTGTGCGACCGCCGCCTGCAGGCGCTGAAGCGTGCCGGCAAGATCGTCTACACGGGCCACGGCTGGGCGATCATGGAAAGGCCGAAGACCAACTGAAGGCCAACGGTAGCGGTGACGCCGTTGCGGCGAAACTCGCGAGGAAACTGGACGAATTCGCCCGTACGGCCACAGACAGCAGAGGTTGCATCCACCTTCCAGAACCCTCCAACAGCTTGAGGTAAAAGCCATGAATGAAGCCGTCAACGAAATCCGATCGACCGGTGTTGAGAGAAAGACTCTGCTGGGAGACGATCCAGCGGTAGCACACGCGAACCTGCTGCGCGCGATCAATAAACGAATAAGCGGTGAGAACCTCAGCAAAGCGTCCGCCATCGACCTGGGCGAATCGAGCCACGCGTTACTTGCTCGGATGAAGAAGGTAGTCCGATGACCACCTCCCCAAATTCCGTCGCTGCGATCGACGACGAGCCGGCTACCGCGCGCGAGTCGATGCGAAGCGCCCGACGGTGCGTCACGATGACCTGCATCTGGACGGCCATGGCCGTGGCGCATGTGCTCAATTATTTGACGGATGGCCCGAACAGTCTGACGGCACTCTGGGTGCATCTGGCGAACCTGTGTGGCGCGCTCCTCTTCCCCGTTCTGGCCGTGTACTCCCTCTGGAAGGCTGTCCTGCACGGGGTACGGTCCATCGTCATCGAAGAAAAGGGAAAGTCGCGATGAGCGAGAGCGCCACGACGTTGCGCCGCTTGCCATGTGAGTCCGCTCCCTTGGCCTGAGATTGGGCCTACCCCGAACTGAGGATCAGATCATGCTTACTCGCTTTGGAGCTTTTGGCCGCCTGGCGGCCGCAATTGTCGCGGTCGCCGGCCTCGTGGTGGGGCTGGTACTAGGGAACGCGATCATGCTACTTGGCGGTGTCTGCATGCTCATCGGGATATTTGCCGTTCTCTGGGGAGAGTCCCAGGGAGTCGACCGATGACGGACGAAAACCTGACCGACGAAGCGCCGGAAACCAAGCGGGCTTACCGCCAGCGCGAAACCGAGCTCCTGGTTGCACTCAACGGCTTCAGCCGGGCGGTTGCCAACCGCGCGGACCTCACTGCCCGTCGCCGCGCCGGCCTGCAGCCCCGTTATGCCTGCGAGCACGGCCCTTGCGGAACCATGCAGCCGCTGCGGCGGCACCCGGTATGAGCCATGCGTGAAGCATCCGCAGACGACGCCATCCTCAGGCGACTGAAGAAAATCCTCGCACTCGCCGAAGGCGGAAGCGACGGCGAGCGCGAAACGGCGCAAGCACACCTCGCCACGCTGCTGCGCCGTCATGGCTTGTCCATCGAAGACCTGGCCGAAACCGACGGCGCCGAGGCGAAGTTCGTGGAGTTCCGGGTAGTGAACAGGTTCGAGCACCGCCTGCTCCGACAAGTTGTCGCGATGGTCACCAATGCCGTGGAAGTGCCGACATACTCGGTGGAGGACTGCCCCGACCGGATCGCCGTTCGCCTGAAGTCGGGGCATTCGGCACAGGTGAAGTTCGCGTTTGCCGTCACGCGCGAAGCGCTGGCCAGGGAGCTCGACTGCACGTTCAGTGCCTTTGTGCAGGTCAACGGTCTTTTCCCCACCGAGGCACCACCTGACCAGGTCACAACGCGTTCGCCCGAAGAGACCAGGGAACTGGTGCGACTGGCCAAGCGCATGGGCACGATCGACCCCACGCCAATCCGGCGCGCTATCGACTAAAACGCAGTCCACCGAAGGGAGTCCAGACGATGTTGAATTACTACACGTTCGCCTCGTTGTTCAACGCCATCGCCGCCGTTGTACTCGGTTCGTCACATCCAGCGGGCTGGTGGGTTGCGCTGCCGGCGGCTAATGCCGTTTTCGCAGTCCTCTGCGGAATCCGTGCCGTTCGCCACTGACCACGAGGGCACCGCCCTGCGTCCCTGGGCGAGTGACTGTTTCACCTTCAGACTCGACCCGATGTTTTCGGCGAGGCCCGCCAAAGCACACTCGTCCTGTGCACGCCCACCCATCGGGCCACCTTACCCAACGCCAGAGGATTTCCCATGCGCCAGTACCTCGACCTTCTACGCCACGTGCTCGACCACGGCACGGTCAAGGCTGACCGGACCGGCACAGGGACACGCAGCGTATTCGGGTGGCAAATGCGGTTCGATCTGAATGCGGGCTTCCCGCTGGTTACGACGAAAAAGCTTCACCTGAAGTCCATCATCCACGAGCTGATCTGGTTCCTGCACGGCGACACAAACACCGCCTACCTCAACAGGCACGGCGTGACTATATGGGACGAGTGGGCTGACGAGCGCGGCGACCTTGGACCGATCTACGGCCGCCAGTGGCGCGGCTGGCTCACGGCCAGTGGCCATGAGATCGACCAGCTCAAATGGGTCGTGGACGAGATCAAGCGCAACCCGGATTCACGCCGGCTGATCGTGAGCGCGTGGAACGTGGGCGAGCTCGACAAGATGGCGCTCATGCCCTGCCACACCATGTTCCAGTTCTACGTAGCGGACGGAAAGCTGAGTTGTCAGCTCTACCAGAGATCGGGTGATTTGGTAATTGGCATTCCCTTCAACGTTGCGTCCTATGCGCTCCTCACCCACATGGTCGCGCAGGTGTGTGGCTTGGGCGTGGGCGAATTCGTCCACACGCTGGGTGACGCGCACCTGTACAGCAACCACGTGGAACAGGCGGCGCTTCAGCTGACCCGCAAACCTCGCCCGCTCCCACAACTGGCACTCAATCCATCGGTGCGATCGCTGGAGGACTTCACCTTCGACGACATCACAATCCACGGCTACGACCCGCACCCGGCCATCAAAGCGCCGGTGGCGGTGTAATCCGACCAGCGTCGGCGCGATAGCTTGGCGAGGGCGCTGACGCGCTGTCACCCAAGCATCTACGAAGGCTGCCAGGTGCAATCTGCAAGTCGCACCCTGAGCCGCGACGCCCCTACACTGACCAGGAGAGAACATGAGCGCAACACGTAGTAAGGCCGACGCGCCACCCGTGACAGCCCGGCGAGTCACACCGGATGCTTACCAGCTCGTGCGCGACAAAGAGATCGTTGCGCTCGCACTCCTCCTCACCAACGACCGGTGGATCCACGCGGATCTCGACGGGCGACAGATGGGCACGGAGACCTACCCGACGCCGAGGGCGGTCGCCGCCGCCGCGTCCAAGCGCGTAATCGAAGCTGGGAAGCGAGAGCCGTGATGCCTCACAGTGGACCAAGGAACGAGCCCCGTGGTGACCTGGCCGGCATCATCCGTCCGCTGGCGACTGCATCCTACGCCGTAGACTATCCATGGAGTGGGTGCGAGCGCATGCTCACCTGGCTAGCGGAGGGGTCGGGTGCGCCTGTCGAGTTGGAGCCTGACTTCCAGCGCGGCCACGTCTGGTCTACCGATCAGCAGCGGCACTTCATCGAGAACGTCCTCCGCGGCGTAGTGGATCAGGCTGGCCTCGCCCTTCGCTTCAATGCTCCGGCCTGGGATCACGCCCCAACGGGTGACCTGGGCGCAACGGTGCAATGCGTTGACGGCTTGCAGCGTCTCACTGCGGTACGACGCTTCCTCGCCGGTGAGGTCAAACCCTTCGGCCTGCCCGTCCAGGTATTCGATGCCACCCCGTTCCAGGTCACGGGAGCATCAAACCGCTTTCGTTTCCGCGTGATGGTGTACACCTTCCAGAATCGCGCGGATCTCCTTCAGCACTACCTCGATCTGAACGGTGGCGGCACGCCGCATAGCGATGCGGAACTCGAGCGGGTGCGAGTCTTACTGCGTACCGCTGCCACGCAATGCGGCCGACGCGCGTATATCGACCACGAGATCACGACGGCCTTGGCAGGGGAACCCAAATGACCAACGGATGGTTGATGAAGAACGTGAGGGAAACGCTAGTTAAGATGGGATTTCGGGGCTGGAAAAGTCTGTCTCGGCAGGCGGCGGCAGAGCACGTACGCAATAGCTCCACCAGGAAGAGCGGAGGCTACGACCATCCGTACCGAGAGTCGCGGACCTTCAGCGGAGACATCAGCCAAGTGCGGGTGTCCGGACCCATCGACCTCATGATCATCCAGGACGGCGACTGCCCGAGCCTCACCGTGTACGGCGCCGACGCCGAGCAGGTGGCAGAAATCAGCACCGTCACCGAACGGAGCGCGATGGTCATCAAGCGCGCCGGTCTCGAGGTCAGCGCCGGCCTTGTCGATTTGTCGATGCGCGGTGGCGCTGTCGTCATCGACAATATGACCGTCCACTTCGGCGACGACCGCGTGACCACCGAGGTCCGCGGCGTCCATGTGGTCGGCGGGCAGACGGGGGAGGGGCGCACCAAGGCCAAGCCGCGCCCCTTGGTGGAGTTGGTGCTTCCCGAAATCCCGGCCATCCGCGCCAGCGGCGCCTCGAACATCGACCTCAAGGTGTTAGAGGCGCACCGCGTGCCGATCGTCCTCGCTGACGCCTGCAACCTAACGGCGCGCGGTCACGTGGACGCCTTCGACCTGAGGGTGAGTGGCGCCGGCACCGCCGACACGAGCCACCTGGTCGCCAAGCGCGTGTCCCTGGAGGTGTCTGGCGCAGCCATTGTGGGGGTGCGGGCCACCGAAGCCCTCGACGCAGCGGTCAGCGGCGCCGCCATGGTGACGGTCTACGGAAACCCGGCGGAGCGTCGCGCGGACATCGCCGGCGCTGGCCGCGTCCACTACGGAAAGTGACCCTCCCCATGACCGACGGAGCCCTGACCGACGAAGCGGCGCTGGCCAAGCAGCAGTTCCGCCAGTGCGAAAACGAACTACTGGCTGCGCTCAATGGCTTCGGCCGGCCGGTCGCCGGCGATGCCGAACTCGTCAGCCTGAGACGCGCCGTGCTGCAGGCCAGGCATGCCTGCGAACGCGCCGGCGTTGCCGTGGAGACACTGTGGGAGTTCACGGAAAGGAACCGCCTGGCCCATGAGGAACAGGTGAGGACGTTTGCGCGCGAGCAAGTGAAGGTCGCGCCACGCCTTCCGTTTGTTTTACGGCAACGGATTACCGCCGCGCTCGCCGCTGCCACAGGACTGGTCGTGCTAGTGACGTGGCCGAGTCCTGACGGGCTGCTGGGCGCCCTGGCGGCTAGCGTCGTCGCGCTGGCCGTCGGCGATGATTGCCTTGCGCGCCTTTTTCCGACACCGACGTCACGTGTCGCCCGACTGGCTTGCGACCTCGGCGTGGACGTGGCCGATCTCTGGCCGCCGGGGAGCGTGGACCGCAAAGACTATGTGCTCGCCTACCGCCGCCACCTATGGCACCTGCGTCGACGCGGCGAAAACACGGGCTGGATCAGGGCGCGATAGACGACGGCCACGCGCGGAGCCGCCGGATATCCAGTAGCGTCGAGCGTATCAATCCACGAGACGGACGGATCCTATCGTCCAACCGGTACCGACAACCAAGGAGCTTCACAATGTCCACCCAGGCCACAACCGTCATCCGCAGGCTCTGGAACGCCAACCGATTCGGGTTCCTCATGACGGTCGGCTACGTCGCCTTCGGCCTCTACTCCTTGGCTACAGGCGCCATTGCCTACTTCGACCCGGCTCCGCAACTGCCCGGGGTCGATCCGCTCATCGGGCCTGGATTCCTGATCGTCGCCGGTATCGCCGGCACTGCGATGGGGGCGATCTTCCTGTACAGGATGGTCGCACTGGAACTAACGGTGATCCGCTTCGATGCTGCGCCACGCGGCGAGCAGAATGCGATGCTCGCCCGCGAGCTGGGCCTGCCCGTGAGCGAGATCGAAGCGATGCGATCACGTCGCGGCACGCAGGATCAGCGGTAACTTTGCCGGCCGAACGGGCGGGCGAGACTACCGCCGTACCACGCCGATCAAGGATCTCAGTATGCAGATCGAAGTTACCATCGCCATCACTGTGGACGATGAAGCGGTCTTCCGTCGCGCGGCCCACGACCGCGCCTTGGCAGACCAGCTTGGCCAGGAGGAGGCCGTCTCCTACCTCAGCGCGGATCTGACCTCCGTGGGGCAGTGCGCCATCATGCTCCTGGATCCGGGCGTGTCGCCGAAGGGCTGCTCGATCCTCGACAGCACGACGAACTAAGCGGAGTCCGGGCCCCATGGCTGCCGACCGCTTCATTTCACCCGTCGTTTCCCGCAACCGCGAGGTCATGGCTGACGCTGAGCGATTCGCCGCCGAGCACCTGCGGGAGTGCTGCGAGGAGATGCTTGACTTCCGCGCGACGGGCGTCCTTCGCGACGGCCGTGTGCGGGCACTGGCCCGACTGATCCACGAGGTGGATGCCATCCACAGCCTGGACATCGCTCAGGGGTTGGTTCGAACCGCGGCGATGGAAGCCGTCGCCGCCGCGCCGCCGCGCTGACCCGAATCCAATTCGCGGCGATCTTTTCGTACTGCGACCAGACGACAGGATGTCGGCGCCCATCACAGAGAGGGACTTCCCATGCAACCGCAGGCGATGACCGCTTCACCCAACGTCGGCATCACGCTGACCGGTGCCGACGAACGAACGGACGTAGCAGCCCTGCTCGAGCTGCTCGCGGCTCACCCGACGCTCGAGATCGGTCTTCTCTACAGCGCGACGCCGGAGCACCGGAACCGCTACCCATCCCTCGGCTGGCTGCACGCCACCGCGAGGGCATTGGCAGGCCGTTGCGCCATCCACGTCTGCGGCATGCTCGCGCGAGCCCAGCTCAAGTCAGGCGAACTGCAGGACCTGGTGCGCCATGCCCGCCGGGTCCAGGTCAACGGCGACGTGGGGCGGGATGAACTCCCGATCCTTTCCTCGCGTGTACATGCGTTGATCACGCAGTACAACCCGCGCAGCACTGACCTGTCCCTAGCGCCCGAGTCGGGTCACCACCAGCTCCTGGTGGATGCCTCCGGTGGGCGCGGCATTGGCCCGAAGCACTGGCGGAGACCGGAAACGCCCAAACGGGTCGGCTTCGCAGGCGGGCTGGGGCCGCACAACCTGGCCGAGCAGATGGATCGCATCCTGCTGGTAGCGGAGGGCGACTGGTGGATCGATATGGAGGAAAGCCTGCGTAGCGACGACTGGTTCGACATCAGCCGCGCCCGCGCGGTGCTCGCGAGTTGGGAAGGCATCCTGCGCGACCGCGTCCATGCCCCGGTAGACCCTATCCACGACGTATCTGTTTCCGAGCACTGACCCACTTCCTCCGAAGCTTCGCACCGGCCTGCCCGGCGCGTCCGCGTTCTCGCGGCACAGTCGGAATACCCACTTCAGCGTCCATAGCAGTCAGAGAAAAGAGCTGGATTTTCGGGGGTTTTCCTCCGTCTAGCCGCCACAGTAGGTCGGTAGCATTTGCGCGAGTGATGACGCAGGCAGCGAAACCGCTGGGATCTTTGCGGCCTACGAAGGCCACTCAGCATCGGGACGTCCGACACCGAAGTGAGGGTCTGTCATGCCAACCGAAGCCAGGGGGACGTCCCCATGAATGCCGTCGCTGTCACGTCCTTGTGTCCGCCGCATCGCTACGGCGTCTGTGACGACTGTGCTGAGCGCGCGGAGGTTCGTAGGCTCGGCCCGCTCGCGTCGGGCGCCGCAGCACCGGCGAGTTGCCGCCTCTGCGGTTGCCGTATGTCCAACGCGGGCCCGTTCGCGCCGCCGGCCGAGCCTCGCCCGTTCACGATGGCCGACAAGGCATTAGTCCGCCGCATGGGCAACATGCTGCCCGCACCGTTGCTCCTCGAGCTGCTCAACGATCGTCTCGTGGCTGACCTCGGGCCCGACGCGCCGCGATACACCGAGGCGATGCTCAGCGACGCGGTGCGCGAGATCAGCGGCGGCCAGGCCGCCGCCGGCGGTAGCGACTGGGCGAGCCTCCGCCGGGTGCTGGCCAAGGCGCGCCGGGACGGCCTGCTGCAGCGCCTGACCACGGAGATTGTGGAGGACTTCGCTGTCGTCTTCTCGCTTTCGCCGGCGCAGGCGCTGCGCCTACGCGAAACGATCCTGTCGGCCCAGGACACCACCACCGGAGGGCAGGCGCAATGAGCGGCGTGATCCAGCGTAAGGAACTCGTGGGTGCCTCCCTCAACCTCGGCGGCACGCCCATCGACCTCACGGACTTTGCGACAACGGGTTTGCGCATGGCTGCCATCGGGCCGAGTGGGTCGGGCAAGACCAACGCCGGCCTGGTGGTATGCGAACAGTTGGCGAACCAAGGCTGGGTTGCCGTTCTGGTCGATCCAGAGCACGAGATCCGCGCGTTGTACGGGAATCCCGTAGCCTCGCCAGACGCCCTCGCGCAACGGTTAGCCGACCGTGATCAGCCCATCGTCGTCGTGGATGCTCCTGACGCCAATGCCTTCATACCCTACGGGGAGGTGATCGCCGCGGCGGCGGACGCACACCGCAAACCCCTGATCCTCATGATGGACGAAGGCCAGCTCTTTTCTGCGCCTCGCACCGGCCGTCGGCGCAATGGCGCGAGCGAGACGACCGACATACTTAACGATCTGGCGGAGCGAGGTCGCAAGCGTGCCCTGGACATCTGCCTCACGGCGCACCGCTTCACCGGCTCGATCAGCCGCACCCTGTTCGGCAACACCAATCTGACCCTGATCGGCCAGCAGAAGGACTCGACCGCCTGGACGCACCTGTCGCCGCTGTTCCGTGCCCATCGGGTTACCTACGGCGACCTCGCCATGCTGGCGCCCGGCGAGTTCTTCTGCCTGAGTCCGCGCGGACTCGACCGATTCAGGCTGCCGCTGGCGAAGGCCATGGAAGGAGTCGCCATCACCGCCCGCCCGTCTCGGCCCGTGTTCCCGACGAACTTCGCCCAGTGGGACCGTGCCATGGCCAGCATCAGCACCGAGCGCCTCGCGGCGATCACCGACGATGTGATCGAATTCCTGAGCACCATTGCCGGTCTGACGCCGGCGCAGCTGGCCTCCGGCCGAACCGCCCTAACTGACGAGAGGAACGCCCGGTGACGCACGGCGACGCCACGTGGATGGGCTTTGTCGCGGAGGCGCCGCGTGGCGCACGTGCCACCGACCTCGCCGCTATCGTGGGCCAGTCCGTCGAGCGCGTGCGTGACGTCCGCAGGATGACTGGCGCGCCATCGACGTCTATGGCACCGGGTGATTTCGCCGGGCTGTTCGCGCGCTGGCACGGTCGACCTCCAACAGAAGCTGAGTGGCCAGTGCCGCTGAAAACCCACCGCGGCTACGAGTGGTACGCACCGGAGCTGGCCCTACTTGCGTCACTCGTCGGTACCATCTCCCCGTCGGCTATCGCTGACATCCTGACGAAGCGTCTGCAGGCGTTGACCGGCGACCAGCGCGCCACCCGCACGCCGATGTCGGTGAAACTCGCGTTCAACCGCTGCGGCCTGCAGACCACTGATGTCGTCGGCGGTCTCACCGTGCCTCAGGCCGGCAGGGTCTTCGGCAGCGAAGAACCCATCCGCGACGCGATTCGACGCGGCGACCTCAAGGCCACGAAGGTTGGCCGGCTGCTGCTGATCCCTCACGTCGCCTGGGACGCGTGGCGGGCCTCCCGACGCCAAGCGCCCGAGGGCTACGTACGCCTTGCAACCTTGAAGGAACCGCTGGCCATTAAATCGGACAAGCTACCGGAGTTCGCGCGCATGGGCTACGTGCCAGGTGCAATCCTGTGCGACGCCCCTATCGGAAAGGCCAGCAGCAGTCGCGGGGTTTGGTACGTCCCGAAGGAGGTCGCCGACCAGATGCTCGCTGACCGCCGCGCGGGTCGCCCGATGCCTTGGCAGGGCATGCCGCTCATGGACAACCTCAAATCGACTTGGAAGAAGTGGCAGCCGCGCAAGCACCCGGCGACCTGCGAAACCTGTTCGGCGATCTGGGGTCACGCGGGCGCTCCCACGACGTTCGATGATTTTGTTGCCCGCTATCCGCGGCTCGAGCTGGGCGCGAAGCGCCACCTCACCCGTCCGTGGTCGCCTGGCCTCACGTCGAAGGAGGTCGCCAAGCAGGCTGGCCGTAGCCTCGGCAACGTCAGCCGCGCGATAAGCACAGGCCAGCTCAAAGCCAGAGTCGAGAACGGACACCACTATGTTGCGCAGACGGACGCGACCCTCTGGATCGCCAGGGGTTGCCCGTCCGGTGACCGCGCGAACGATTGGTGCGCGCTGGCAACGGCCACCCAGCGCTACGGCTTCACCGAGGATGAACTCCGGGGATTCATCGCCGCCGAGCGCCTGCAGACCCGGAGCGAACCCGATGGGCCGAACCGGGGAGCGTTGCAGGTGGCATGGCGCCAGGTCGCGAAGCTGCGCGAGGATATCGGTTTCACCGAGGAACAGGCAGCGGCGAAGGTCGGCGTGTCCATCGGGGAACTGCGTATCTTGCTCGAGGGCATTCAGTGGCGGCGGCAGGGCGACGGGATCCCGCTGTTCACCGTCCAGGCGCTGGTGAAAAGGCGGCAATCGAAGCACGGCCATACGGTCGAGGAAGCTGCTGCCATCCTGGGCGAGAGCGTCGCGTGGGTCGAGGCAAGGATCGTCGACGGTGTTGCGCGCCTCTACAAGCCCCGCTGGAGCGACCGCACCCACATCACAGACATCGGCCTGGAAGCTCTCCGTGAGGCGTCCGCCACCGACACCGTGCCCACCGAGACGCCCGCCGACTGGCTGACGGCGCCCCAAGCCGCCACTCTGGCCGGTGTCTGCAAGATGACCCTTGTCCGGTGGGGACGGGAGGGGTGCCTCTCGTCAGGCCCCACGCCACGCGGCCCGCTCTACGACCCGGAGTCCGTCAAACGCCAGGCGAGGATCTATTGGGCATCCGCCCGCTTCCGCCGCGACACGCGCCCCGACTGGCTCAAGGCGGAGGTACCCCACTACCAGCCGCGTGGTTGCGTATCTGCACCGACACGCGAGTCGAGGACCTCCGCATGATCACCGTGCCGGCAGACAGCGACCGCAGCGGCGCCACGTTACCCGACGCACACCGATGGCAGCTCATCCTCAGAGCCATCGAAGCGCGGGCGGTCTGGGCGCGCCACGTTGTCGACGAGGCAACTGCCAGGGCTCGTGGCCACGCCTGCGTCGGCACGGGCGCATTTCATCGCGCGGTCGCCCTCGCCTGCTGCGCTGGCGCCGACCATCCCGACGCGGACTGCCCTGCGCTTTTCAGCGACGCCGACCCCATGGTGCGCGCGTTCGCGGAGGGCCAGGCACGCACACGCGAGGATGCCCATATCGAGGCGTCCCTTGAAGACCTTTGCCTGCCCACGCCCGACGCGCTGCTCGCGGAACTCCTCGAACAGGGGTCGGCCTCGGTGCAGAACACGCTGCTGACGTGGGAGCCGGCGCTTGAAGTCACGTGGTACACCAACGCCTACGGGGTTGACGGGGCGCTCTGCGGAACACCTGATCGGGAGACGATGAGAGCCTTTCTCATCGACACGGCGCGCGGCGTCGAATACGGCCCGATCCCGCACTGAGCGGTCAGCGCTCGCAAGTTCAGCACGGACAACTCAAGGATGGAGAAGAGAATGAAGAACCCGCCCCTTTCCATGGCGCTGCCGCTGCTCTGTCTTGGCCTCCTCGTTTACGGTTTGTGGACGTTGAGCCAGTACATGACTTACGGCCCGGTCGACGCCGGACTGACCGCCGAGACGACGGCCGAATACGGCACGCTGCTACATCCACTCGGCCCCGTCACGATGGAGGTATCGAACTCCACCTGCCTCCGGACCGTCGTCCGGTCGTGCGATGCCGCGTTCGCCGTCGACGACGCCCACTTCTATCAGGACGACGCCGATGGGAAGCCAACCTTCAAGATATCGGCACAACCGGGGCCAGGAGGCACGACGCGCATCGAAGTCCGCACCGACGCCGATCACGGGGTGGTTTCGAAGGCCGAGGCTATGCAAGCCATCCGGCAGCTCATCTATGAGTCTCTCGCCGGCATCGCGGACGCGCGGGCGACGCGCCTCACAGAGGTGCGGAACGAGGCAACGTGGCAAACAGCTCCCGTCGCCCGGGTCGCTTCACCGACGCACTCGTAGCCCGCTGGTCGCTGAGCTACGGAATCCCCCCCTGCCGTCCATTCGCCTCCATGAGACCTGGAATGTCCGCCGAAACCGTGACCAAGCCCTCCACGGGTAGCCGCAAACGCCCTCCTTCCTACGTCGTCCAGGTCTTGCAGCGTCTGCCTGGCCTGGTCGACGCCGCACGGTGGGGTCAGGCCCAACGGCTGACCGAAATCACCGACGAAGTAGCGGCGCTGATCGAGGGCTCCTCGCCTTCGCTCGCCAGGAAGCTGCGCGCGTCCAGGCCCATGAACGCCACTCGGGTCATCCCGCCGCCAACGGATCTGTTGGACGTCCTCCAGCCAGCCATCGGCCTCGACGATGTCGTCTTGCCTGAGGCGGCGCGCGCCAGCTGCGCCGCACTGATCGAGGAACAGCAGAACCGCGAAGCTCTCGCCGCCTGGAACGTCCCGCCTCGCCACAAGATCCTGCTGTCCGGGCCGCCGGGAAACGGCAAGACGATGCTTGCATGCGCCCTCGCCAACGCCCTGGGCACTCCGTATCTCGTTGCAAGATACGGCGGACTCGTTGACAGCTACCTCGGCAACACGGGCAAGAACCTCGACAAGATCTTCGAGTTCGCCGCGACCGGCCCCTGCCTACTTTTCCTGGACGAGTTCGACAGCATTGGCGTCAACCGTGCGAAGGCCGGCGACGTCGGTGAGCTGCGTCGGATCACGAACCAGTTGCTGCTCCTGATCGACCGGATGCCGCCCCATGTCGTTCTGGTGTGCGCCACCAACCAGCCTGGACTGGTGGACGACGCCCTACGCCGGCGCTTCGACACAAGCATCGCCCTGGGCGACCCAAGCCACGAGCTCCGCATGCGGCTGGCAATGAAGGAGCTGGGGCCAAATCGCTGCAACGGTACCGACCTCCGCGGCTACGCACCAGCCATCGCGGCTGACCCGCAAGCGAGCGTAAATCTCGATGCGATCTCCAAAGCCTGCATGGCGGTACGCCGAAAGCACGCGCTGGAAAGCCTGTCTGCCGCGCAGTCTGGCGAGACAGCTGCGTCCTGCCAGGCGAATCACCAACTGCCGTTCGGTCCACCCTTGCCCAACGTCGCCTCATAAGTCGAACCTTCAGGAGAAATGACCATGGCGCGGGTGACCTTTACCGAAACCGGGACGTTCGAGGCTTCGTGGAAGGCGGAGGCTTGGTGTGCGGCGCGCGGGCTCTCGATAGGCCCAATGGATCGCTTCGATCAACGCGGCATCCTGCTCGGCAACTACTGCATTGCGAAGTGGCACAACCTAACCAAGGAAGGGCTATCCGGATTTGAGTGTGTTTGCCCACACTGAAATCCGTTCTAGGAGACAGATGAAATGAGTGAATTGTTATTGCTCGGCTGTGGTGCCTTGCTGGCAGTGATGACTGACTGGTTGCTGAGGTTTTGGTGTCAAAGTGAGGACAGGCAAAGACGCGCAAATGCAGAACAAGTGCTCAAAAAGCATGGGCTGACGCCTCATCTTTACCTTGCCACAATTGGAGAAGATGACCCTGAACTTCGCTCTGCTCTGGACGCCTTCGCCTGCACTGGACACATCATCACGGACGTCAAAGGCAAGGTGGTTGGGAAGCTGTGCCCGAGGGCCGAAAAAGGCCCTCATCTGCGCCTAGTAGTGTCCAACGACTAGCGCCTTCGGTTGTGGCTGGCCACACTCAAATCCGGATACCCGAAGGAAGTCGCTCAGCTCGATGGCGTCCTGACGGGCGATGGTCGCTACGGGCCAGTGCACATCGACCTCAAGGTGACGTGTTTGCGCGGGTCGAGGCCGCGGCTCAAAGCACCGAAGCGGCGGCGCCGAAAAAAACCGCCAGAAAAGAGGCTTGAAACCGGCCAGTTTCATATCCAGACGGGTGTCCTTGCGCGCCTAAGCTGTCCGCATGGACACATCAGGGCGATCCGACAAGTGGCGATCTCATAGGGCAGGCCTGCTCGTGCTCGCGTCAGTGTGGCTTGCCCTTGCGATCACGGCGCTGTGGTCGGCACCGGGCCTTCGCCTGTTCCCGCTCGTCGAAATGGGGTGCATCGGCGTCCTCATCGTGCGGCTATCCATCGCTCAGCACGCAAGACGCCGGAGCGCAGCAATTCAGGCCAGCACAACGCAACGTCCATTGCATCCGGAGCCGGACTCAACCGAGCCGGACGACGCATCGACGCCCTAACTCCCCTCACGACACCAAAGTGGCCGGCATCTTTGTGCCGAACCCCGAACCAGTAGCGTCACATCGCAATTCTGCATGCCATCAACTACAGGGAAGTCATCAATGTCATCGTTTCCGTCGTCACCGATCCTCAAGCACCAGGGCCTTTCCATTGGACTGATCGTCCTCGCACTTCTCGCGCTCAGCACGTTCTTCGGGAGCTGGTACACGGTCGGCTCCGACCAGCGCGCCCTGCTCTTCACGAACGGGCGCATTGTCGGCGTCGAGGATGCCGGACTGCATTTCAAAGCGCCCTTTTTCCAGTCGGTGACCAAGGTCGACATTCGCACCCAGCACGCCGACTCGCCTGCGCCCGCCGGCACGTACGACCTGCAGGCGGTCGACACCAACGTGTCGGTGAACTTCCACTTCGACAGCACCAAGCTGCCGGAGATCTACAAGCGCACCGGCCTTGACGTAGCGGCAAACATCGTCGAGCCGCGCATCCAGGAAACCGTCAAGGCCGTCGTTGCCCAATACAACGCGGAGGAGCTGCTCAAGCGCCGTGAGTTGGTGCGCGAGAAGATCGTGGATCTCCTGCGCGGGAAACTCGCCGCCTACAACCTGATCCTTGAGGACATCCAGATCACGGACTTCAAGTTCGACCCATCGTTCACCAAAGCCATCGAAGAAAAGCAGGTGGCTGAGCAGCAGGCGCTGACGGAGAAGAACAACCTCGCCAAGGTCCAGGTCATCGCTCAGCAAGCCGTCGCCAAGGCCCAGGGCCAAGCGGACTCCAATCTCGCCATCGCCAAAGCGAACGCGCAGGCAATCGACGTGCAGGGCGAGGCGCTGCGCGCGAACCCGATGTACCTCGAGCTGCGGCGGATCGAGAAGTGGGACGGGGCCTATCCACGCGTCGTTACCGGCGGCGACAAGTCGCTGCTCGGCCTCGGCGACGTCACGAAGTAACTCCCGGGCCGGTCGCGCCACCCGCTGACCGGCCGTCCCTTGCACCCAAAGGCGTCCATGCCAAGGAAGAGGTCATGCTCCAGTATCTAACCATTGCTCTCATTTTCACGATCCTCGCGAACATCTCGTTTCTGCGTGCGAGTCGAGGCGACCAACCGAAGGGCGTGGAGGTTGCCACCATCCTGTTTAGTCTCGTCACAGCGCTGGGGGCCGTAATCGCCCTCTATCCGGTGGCTGGCCGCCTGCTGATTCGGTCGCTCGACGACTCGCTCCCCGCTCAGGGCGAGCCCATCCACACCGCTCTGGTCACGGCCCTGGCGCTCTTCGTCGCGATGCTGACGTTGCTCGCCCTCATGATGCCGGCGGCCAGCCTGACGCTCGCCGCCAAAAAGCGGGCGG
Organism: Rhodanobacter sp. FW106-PBR-R2A-2-24; assembly: GCF_058789615.1. Classification (NCBI taxonomy): domain Bacteria; kingdom Pseudomonadati; phylum Pseudomonadota; class Gammaproteobacteria; order Lysobacterales; family Rhodanobacteraceae; genus Rhodanobacter; species Rhodanobacter sp. FW106-PBR-R2A-2-24. The sequence continues at coordinate 104,521 of NZ_JBYTBV010000001.1, read as the reverse complement.
ATGACGAGTAATCCGCGGCATGAATGCCATGACCCTCCATCCGACAGCGGTCGCGAGCCACGACCTTGTGGCGACGCTAAATCGGCACCGGTTGCTGCTGCTCCTGCAGCTGCGGAAGGCCGGGGCGGAGAACCAGCCTGCCATCGAGTGTGAGGCAACGGCGTCCATCCGGCATGTCGAGGAACTCGTTCACCGCGAGCACCGCGCGCGCCAGGCACTCGAGGAGCTCCTCCTCCTCGAGCCGGTCGCGTCGAACATGCAGCCTGGTCGGTACCGATCGGAAGTCGAACGCATCACCCGTACCGGGCTCGGCCTCACTCCACCAAACCACGGTGCCCCGTTGGCGGTGCCACCGCCACACGCACGGACCATCCCACCACCTGATCACGGAGAAGCGTCATGAACACCTCCTGTTGCCCGCAGTGCGGGAACCACGGCGTCGCACTGGGCTCAATCGTCGGGCGCGAGACCGTCGACGGCACGTTCAGCGGCAGCGGCACGGGCGTCGGCCTCGGCACCGGCGGCCTCGGCCTGTTTGTCGGGGGCGTCAGCGGTACGACGCATCAGGCAACGGCGCGTGCCCAAGCGCTGCGCCCGCCGGAACGGCCGTCCTTCAACTGGGCGTTCGTGATCGGACCGATCATCCTCGCGATCTTGGTACTCGTCGGCGCCCAATTCGTTCCCGATTTCCTGCGCTCAATGGGCGACGGCCAAGCGGCACCGCCCGGCACCATCAGCGGCGCGGCCGACCAGATGCTGTCCGTCATCGCCCCGCTCGGCGTTATCGGCGCGCTGGTCATGGTGGGCCTGACGGTATTCAGCTCACGCACTCGCTACGACTCGGCCCAACGGGATTACACGGCGGCCGACCGCGCCGATGTCCTTCGTCGAGACGTTTACCAACGGCTCCGCTACTGCGAGCCCGATCATTTGGTGTTCGACCCTTTGACTGGCGCGTCCTGTCCGGCGACCCACGACAACATCATGGCGCTCATCAGTGGTGGGACGAACCGCCAGCCGGTTGCCAACGCCGGCTGACCCACCCGAAGTCGCTGGCGGCGCGTCCGCTCCCCCTCGACGCCGCACGGAATCGTGCCGATCTTGGCGCGGCCGCGCCTTGTATCAGTCTCCGAGGGTAACGACTACGCCGCCAAAGGAACGAATCATGTCCGACCTCTCCACTCCCATTTCCGCGTTGGCGGAGGGCCGCTTCCGCTCTGCACTTGCTGCGCTTGTTAACCGCGCAAACGAGGCCATCGCCTACATCCGCAAATCCCCCCAGGGCAACGGAGCCGCCGAGCTGGCCGCCGGGCTGGACCATGCGATCCAATCGGTCGATGCGATGGCCACAGATGCGCTGGAGGCCATGGCGGAGCCGCCGCTCCGGACAGTGCCGAAGTTCACCGTGTTCATCCAGAAAGCCAGCGGTGCGGGCACGACGCACATCTCCGTGCACGCAGGCGCCGACGCGGATGCGGCGGTCGAACTGGCCATGACCGAGGCCGCGGCCGCGTGGGGCGGTTGGGATCGCGACAATCTGCGTGTGCTCGGCGTCGTCAAGGGCGACGTCGAGATCGAGCGCTGGGACGGCGCGGGCGAGTAGTGCCCCCGTGAGCGCCGACTGGCTTTCGCCACCACCGGAACGCGCCAACGCCTACCTCGGCGAGGAGCCGGTTCTGCGCATCGGCGTCCCACATCGAGGAGGGGCGTTGTGCCTCACTGCCTACCGGGAAGGGATGCCGGTCATGGTGTCGGCCTCGGCCTTCTGGGATCGGCAGGCTCGGCGCTTTCGCACCGATGCGGACACCGGCGTCCTGCAGGACTGCGACTTCGCACTCGACTCGGCAGGCTTCACGGCAATGATGAATTGGAAGCGGCTCGGCCACCAGCCTGGCATGCTCGGCGTGTTCCCCTGGTCGCTCGCGGACTACGTCAACCTGATCGGTGTCCTGCGTCCGGCATGGGCATCGCAGCCGGACATGTGCGTGGAGCCGGAGATCGCCCACGACGCCGGCGTGCGGCAGTACCGCATCGAGGCGACCGCAGCGGTGCTCGAGGCGCACCTTACCCTCGTGGCCCGCTGGCAGGACCTCGGCGCCTTCTGGCTCGCGCCACCAGTGCCGGTGCTGCAAGGGTGGTTGCCAGACGATTATGTGCGCAGCCTCGACCTGATGCAGGAGGCCTGGCAGAAGCACGCCGCTCACTTCGACGCTCCCGTCCTGATCGGACTTGGCAGTATGTGCCGGCGACCGCTCAACGATCCCACCTTCGGCATCCGCGCCATCCTCGACCATCTTCTTCCGTACCTGCCGCGAACCGCTCGCGTCCACTGCTTCGGCGTGAAGGGAGCGTCCATGGCGGAGCTGGCCGACATCCCGCAGGTCGCCTCCTTCGACTCGATGGCCTGGGACTTCGGTGCGCGAGTGGCGGCCCGGAAGGCGGGCGCGCCGAGCTCGATGGAGCACCGCGCGGCTGCAATGCGCGACTGGTATGACCTGCAGCGCCCGCGCAGCGCGCGCACCGCCCTCGTCAACGAAGTCGGTTGATCTTTGGCGCCGGCGGTGACGCGTGAGACTGCATGCACTCACTCACCACGGAGAACGGCATGGCTGGCACGCGCCTTGATGTAGCCCTGACACCTGACGTCGAAGCACTTCTGGCCGCTGGCGCGGTCGTGGCAGTCGGGGTCAGCGGCGGCAAGGACAGCCAGGCCGTGGCGCTCGCCGTTGCACGACATCTCGACGCGATCGGCCACGAAGGCCCACGCGTCCTGGTGCACGCAGATCTCGGCCGCGTCGAGTGGCAGGATTCGATGGCAGTGTGCGAGCGCCTGGCGCAGCACATCGGATGGGAACTCATCGTGGTGCGCCGCGCCGCCGGTGACATGCTGGACCGCTGGGAATCCCGATGGGCGAGCCGAAGCGAGGCCTATATCGACCTCGAGACGGTGAAGCTCACGCTGCCGTGGGCGACACCAGCGATGCGCTTCTGCACCTCGGAGCTAAAGGTCGCGCCGATCAGCAGCGCGCTGCGCAAGCGATTTCCGACCGGCGCCATCATCTCGGTGGACGGCGTCCGCGCGCAGGAAAGCCCCGCCCGCGCCAAGAAGCCCATCAGCTCCCCATCCACCAAGCTCACGCGGCGCGGCCATGTCGGCGTGAACTGGCACGCGATCCTGCACCTGTCGACCGACGACGTGTTCGCGGCCATCGACGCGGCCGGTCTAGCGCCGCATATTGCCTATCGCGTCCACGGCTCGACTCGGGTCAGCTGCAACTTCTGCGTCATGGGGTCACTGCCGGATCTGACCATCGCCGCCAACCTCGACGAGCACCACGCGAGCTACCTGGCCATGGTCGATCTGGAATGCCGCTCGACCTTCGCCTTCCAGGGGAACCGCTGGCTCGGCGATGTGGCTCCCGACCGCCTCACGGACGACTTGCGGGCGCGGCTCGAAGCGGCCAAGACCGCCGCCGCTGCGCGCCGTGCGGCCGAAGCGAGCATCCCGGCCGAGCTCCTTTTCGACAGCAAGGGCTGGCCCACGTTCGTCCCCGACCCCGGGCAGGCCGAGCTGCTGGCGGCTGTGCGCCGGCGCGTCGGCAGCGCCGTTGGACTCCCGGTGCGGTTCACCGACGCTGCCGCGGTCCGGCACCGGTATGCCGAGCTGCTGGATCTCCGGCAAGCGAAGGCGGCGTAGCCCGGTGGGTACCGTGCCGACCCAGCTTCAGCTCTTCGCCGCGGTGACCGCCGCGTACGCCGACGCGCCCGACGGGCGTCTCGACAACGCGACGCTTTACGCGGCCGCCGGCGACCGAGCCGGCGTGCCGGCGTCGGAGCGCCAGGCCCGGAAGGCCGTGGGCGTCGCCGCCCAGCCGCGCAACCTCTATGAACGCGCGGTGCGCTGGCACCAGCAGACACTCAAGCAGATGGGTGTACTGGCCAGGGCACCGGGTGAGCGTGGTGTGTGGGAACTCATCGACCGCACGCCCAAGGGACTCCATCGCGCCCTGCCCGGCGTCCGGCTCTTGGCGTTCTCCACGAACCTCGGCGTGGCGATCTGGGGCGACTGCATCGACACGTTCGAACGGCTCGACACGCCGATCACCGTCGCCATCTGCTCGCCGCCGTATTGCTTGAGCCGGCCTCGCGCCTACGGTAATCCCAGTGACGCGGAATACGTCGACTTCATCGTGGCCAGCCTGAAGCCGATCGTCGAAAGGCTCGTGCCCGGCGGTAGTGTGTGCATCAACCTCGGCCTGTTGGACATCTTCCTTCCAGGCTCGCCCGCGCGATCCATGATCAACGAGCGTCTGCTGCTCGCCTTGCATGACCGTCTGGGCCTGAAGCTGCTCGATCGCCTGATCTGGTGCAATGGCTCGAAGCCGCCTGGGCCCACCTATTGGTCGTCGCGGATGAAAGTGCAGCTGACGGCGACCTACGAATTCATCTACTGGCTTTCCCCCTCACCCGAGCTCGTGCGTGCCGACAATCGCCGCGTACTCTTGCCGCACACCGAAAAGCACCTCCGGTTGATCAGCGCCGGAGGGGAAACACGCGACGCGGTCTACGGCGACGGGGCATACCACGTCCGACCGGGTAGCTTTGGCAACGCGACACCGGGTCGTATCCCGCGCAATGTCCTGCACCGGGGCGCGCGATGTGCTGACACGCTGCAGTACCGAAGGGACGCCGCCGCGCTGCGGCTGCCCGCGCACGGCGCAACAATGCCCCTATCCATCCCGGACTTCTTGATTCGCTATCTCTCCGAACCTGGCGACCTGGTGGTCGACCCCTTCGGCGGTACCGCGAAGACTGGCATGGCGGCAGAACGACTCGGGCGCCGCTGGGTGATCACCGAGCAGATGCTTACCTTCCTGCGGCCGTCCGGTGAGCGGTTCCGCCAGTGCGATGGGTTCCACATGCCCGAGGACGTCGAAGTATGGCCGGCGCGTGCAGCGTGACCGTCGGCGGCGAGGCGAAATTCGGTCGATGTTTGCCCGACAGCGCTCCGGTTGAGGCTGTTGCCATTCTCTCACTGAGGCAGCCCGCATGAGCGCGATCATTGTTCGGCCATCGAGCCTCACCGGACGGTTGGTTGAGCACGTCGCGCCTGCGGCCACTCAGGCATCCTCCCTACCGCGGCCAACCGAGGACGACTTTCGTCTGTTGGAGGAGTACGGGAGCATCCTCGCTCTGGAACGCGCCGGGCTGCACGGCGTCGCCGATCGCTTGCTCAACTATGAGACCGGCCGCGATGTCGACTGAGACCAATACAAGACACGATGTGCGACGGGCCGCAATCTCGGACGGCGAGACGTTTAGCGGTCATGCTTCGATGGCGATCAACAAAGGAGAGGGACGATGAGCCAATGGGTAGTGCTCGACTGGGTCGGCGACCACGCCAGGGAAGTCGCAAGGGTCGACCGTTGGGCCGACGCGGATAGAGTACGTCAAGGTATGCGCGGCACGCTGAGCATCGACTCTGCCGAATCATGGGACAGGTACCGCGGCTACGACGAGAATGACGCAGCGCCGGCGCATACGCCGACTGCAGCCGAAGCCGCGTGATGGACATCGCCGCGTTCAACCCGTTGCTCCGCCAAACGGTCCTGTCTCCAGACGGGCTCTACCGCTACACGTTGTGGAGGGAGTTCGACCTCACGAACTCCCGCTACGTGATGTTCCTTCCGCTCAACCCGTCGACGGCCGACGCAACCGAGGACGACCCTAGCGTCCGTCGGATGGTCGATTTCGCGAAGCGATGGGGGTTCGGCGCGATGTGCGTGGGCAACCTCTTTGCCTTCCGCGCCACGGAGCCGGCGGTGATGAAGGAAGCGGTCGATCCAGTCGGCCCACACAACGACGCGGCGCTGCTAGCTCTCGCTGGCCAGGCTTCGTTGATCGTCGCAGCGTGGGGAAAAGATGGGGCGTTCCGGTCGCGAGCCGACGACGTCGCTCGCTTGATTCCGAATTTACATTGCCTGGTGAGGAACAAGGACGGCAGTCCACGCCATCCCCTGTACGTTCGCGCCGAAACACTCCCCTCCCCCTACCCGTGATCAGTCGCAGCATCCACTCTGGACGAGATTTCCCCATGGATATCACCACGACACGCCACACCACCGCCGCCGGCCTGGGCATTGCCGCAATTGGCATCTTCCTGATCGCCACTATCGCCGGGTGCACCGCTTACCTCTCGGAGCACCACTCGAGCCGCGGCGTGGAAATGCGCGAGACGTTGGCCTGGTTTGCGTTCGACGTTGCCACCACCGTCGCTCTCGCCGTGGCTGCCTCCACGATGGTCACACTCTGGGACAGGCTCCGGCCCTCGCGCGCGGAATAGTCACCAACTTTTCCGCTGGTCACGGGGAACGATAACGGAAGACGAACGGCGCGCGAGTGCGCCCCGAATTTCCGCTACCGCGAGCGACCGACATGTCCTATCCCGAGTTCCACACCCACGTTCTCGTCTACGCAGACGTCGGCACCGTCCTCACCGCGACCTCGGAAACGATCGAATCGTCGACCACGGCTAAGGCGAAGCTCAAGAGCGCCGTCGAGCTGTGGCTGACCGAGAGCAAGTCGGGACTCGAGGTGCTGGCGACCGAGGGGGCCGTGCCGTCGATGGCCGATGTGGCCAGCAAGGGCTATCTGCAGGATCGGACGTTGGTGGGGATCCTCGCCGAGCACGGTCTCGACGACGTCGAGGTCTGCTTCGCCGCCAGCGTCGACCGCGCGGAGGATCCGTATGGCGCGCCGGACATCGGCGCCGTTGCTGACGTACTCGCCGCGAATGCTGACCTCGTCGCCGCGCGGTACGCCCTCACCCGTGTTTTCTCGCGGCTCAGCCAGCGCCTCACCTTCGGGCTGCGCGAGCGGCCGGGCGCGGCGGTCGGAGGCCACGTCTATTTCCTGGGCAACCACGTCGTTCGCAAGGTCATGCGCGTTCCGGCCGGCAGCCCGGTCGATCCGCGGTCGCCCGACGCCATCGTCGCGTTCTCAGGAGAGATGTCGCTCCGACGACACGGCTGGAGCGTGGAGGAGATGCGCTCGCTCACGGATGCCATCAGCGCATGGCTGGACGCAAACCCGCGAGTGGGCACCGGACGGTGATCTCGGCAATGCAGTTGTGCCTGCGTCAGCAGCAGCCGCGCCGACGAACCATCCCTCACCTCGTAGTCCAGCGACACCACAGGATCTCGCCATGAACGCACAAGTTGCTCTACTTCTGGATCGAGGTCTCGACGCCGGTGCCGGCATTGACCTCACACGACTGGCTGCAACCTGGAAGGCTGTCGAAGCAATCAGCGGCGAGAACCTGCGGCGGAGCTACGAGAGAAGTGGGATCACGCTGTGCCACGCATCTGGCGCGGTCGTCGTCGCGCACCGCGGGGTGCCTGTCGCCACGATGACGGGCCGGTTCAGCCGGCGCGAGCTGTTCGAGCAAATGATCCGCTGGCTGCACGACCAGGGCGCGCGTATTGGGCAGACGCTGCTGGAGGCCTGGGAGCATCTCCCGATCCCGCCGGGCCACGAGCTCGTCGCCGACATACCGTCGGAGCTTCGTTGGCTACTGGCGATCCGCTCCAACAAAGTGTCTGTCTCGGTGCGGCCGCTTCGCGTTCGGGCGGCAGACCAAGCGCGTGTGCACGCGGAACTCAGGGTTTTCCTTGATGAGCCGCGCGCAATCCTGTTCATCGATCGTGAGGGCGGCAGCGCCGGCCGCGTCGACCTGCTCGAGGGCAAGGAGCGACACGTGCGGGCGGCGACGTACCAGGAGCTGGCCCTGCTGATCGCGCAGCAATTCGCGCGGGCGATCCAACGGGTAGACGGTTGTCCGGAACGAACCGCATAATCGAGTCACCAACCACAATGCGACAAGGACGTGTCCATGCTTATCCTTACCCGCCGAGTTGGCGAGAGCATCAAGATCGGGGACGACGTGACGATCACGATCCTCGGCGTAAACGGAAACCAGGTACGTATCGGAACGAACGCGCCGAAGCACCTCCAGGTACACCGCGAAGAGATCTATCGGAAGATCCACGACGAACCTGCAGGATCACCTTTGGAGCGCTCCGCGCGCGCCTGACTGCCCACTGCCAGCTTGATCATTAAGCCGATGCCACCGCGTCGGCTTCGTGCTTTTCGGGCCAGGCATTGGTCAGGGATGGCCAGCGGCGGATCCGCTCGCGTCGTCGAGCGCGGCGACGGCATCTTCTCGGGTCGGCTCCCTTGACTCCCGCGCGGCTCTGCCAAGCACGACCTCTGCCAGGTCAACGACCGCGAGCAGTTCGCTGTGCCTTAGATTGCGCAGGCGGTACGCCAGGCCTTCCGCGTCGGCGCCGAGCGCCCTGCCCTGCACCACCGCCTGGCCTGCCTTCAGCGGAAGCATGAAGACGTGGTCGGGATTTCCGATGTCGAGTTGCGTCACGAGTTCCGCCAGCAACAGAACCTCCGGCGCGGTCAGTTGGAGGCGCTTCGGTAAGGCCTCGCGTACAAGGACTTCGTAGCGCGCGGCGAGGCGATCGATCCGGATGGAGTCCGATCGGCCCGGGACGCGACCGCTGGCGAGGAGGCGCAGCAGGTTGTCGCGCTTGTAGATCGAGCGGCGGGGATCGGGCTTGGTCGTAGGCATGGGTATCACCGACTCCGGGTAAGGTCATCGTAGGGTAATCCGAAACTCATCGCTGGATCATCGTTGCAGCGGCGGCCGGCAATGGATCGTCCTCGGGCAGTCGCCTCGGCGCTGCGGCTGGCATGCGGCCCGGGGAAGGCGACCTTTGCCAGAGAGAACAATCACTTACCTGTCGCCAGGGCGGCGGGTGCTGGACAGAACGCCTGTAGCGCGGCTGGCTGTGAAACATCGAGATGCAATGTTTCACGGCCTTTTTATCTCTTTAAAATCAATCACCTAACTAACCTCAACCAGAAAATGTTTCACGGACGCGCGCGCGCGGGTTGGTTTTTAGAGATAGAGCGATAGCGAAGAGCTCTGGTTTAGTGCACAGAATTGTGGGCGTCGCCATTTTGAGCGGCACGCAGGGCGGCGCCGATCCAGGCGGGATGGAAACCACGCGGAGTCGACCACGTCCCCTGCCCTACTAGGTGCAGACCGGCGCGGAAGCCGCCGGCGACGTCACCGCGGCCGAGGCCCTTCTCCGCGACCATGTACGCGATCTCGTCGATGACCTTCGCCGCGCGCTCTCCTACGAGTTCAGTGAGCTTGGGCAACGCCTGCAGAGCCGCGCGCGCAATTGCCGGGGGAACGTTGACGCATGCGGTTGCAGGGCGGGCCGGTGGGGCCTTTTGGGCCGGCCGGCGTTCGGGGGTCGGCACCAGCAGCTGGAGCTGGTCGGCTTCCGCGGGACTCAGCCCCCAGGCGGGGTCGATGGCGAACGGCCTCCCTGGCGGATGGGTCATCACCCGGTACATCACGTCTTGGCCAACCTTGCTCCGGAGGGTCGCCTGGATGGTGGGGTCGAAGGCCGGGCGCACGGGAGGGAGCGGAAGCGTGGGATCGGCCGCGGCCGTGGCTTCGGTCGCTCTGGGCGCCAAGGGGACCGTGGTGTGTTCCCTGCCCTGTGCCGGCGTGGGTGAGTGCGCACCAGGCTTCCTGGCGACAGGTTGGTTGGCGATACGGGGGCGCGGCCCCTGCTGTGGTGCTGCCGGCAGGCTGTGGCGCTTCGTAGGAGCTGGCTCCAGGCGCCGGAGCTCGTCCTGGCGTTCCGGAGGCTGGGTGGCCAGGAGGCGGAGGGTGGCCAGGAGCGGGCCCGCGAGGGCCGTACGGGTCGGTGCCCCGCGTTCGGCGACGGGGATCCTCCGCAGGAGGTTTGCAGACTCAGCCGCGGCGTAGGCAGCGCCTACCGCGTTGCGGTGGATGTGGAGGCGATCAGCCATCCATTGAACGGGCACGGCTTCAGAGGTGTTGCCCGTGCGCAGCAGACGGGCCAGGGTGTCGAGTACGACACGGTAACCCGAGGCCGTGAGATCGGCGTCGGCCAGTCGCTGGAGGGTGTTTGCCAGTCGCTCCCGTGCGTCGGGGGCGCGGATGGTGGGGTCGGTCGCGCGAGCCTTCCAAAAGCTTTCGGGGATCGAGCGGCACGCAGCCGCCCCTGTCGATTCGGTCAACATTGGGCTTCTCCTTCGTTCAGGAAAAGCGCACCCGTTGACGGCCCGGATGGGGCGGAGTAACTTCGCCAGTGTCAGCTGTGCGTTGTCCAGTTCTCCGCTTCCATCTGGATACCGCCTTCGATAGACCCCCTGGTTGGCGCCGGGGGGTTTTTCGTTTCTGGGGTACGCCAGTTGTGGTCGTGCGGTTAGCGCTACGTCATGGCGGCGCCTCCATCGGTGGACGGAGTGACCCGGGCCGGGTCACGGGCGAGGGCGCCTCGACGCGCGAGTGCGTGCCGGGGTGACCCGAGTGGGATCGACAAAATCGGGCATGACCCGGGCCGGGTCAGCAGCTCCGGCGTGGGTGTGCGTCCAGTGCGCACGGCCTTCACGGCGGCCGTGAAGTATCGAGTGGCCGAGGTCGCGTGGCCGGCGGCAGACCGTGGCTGCATCGGTATGCGCGCGCCGGAGCGCGCCAGTTCGCGATGAGGCCCACTAAGGGCGACCTGGGCCGGTCCACGATCGCCTGGCGCGAACCAACCGCGTCCGCCCGCCGGTAATGAGACGCCTGGACGCCGCGTAACGTGGGGCGGTTCGCCGGCGACGTCCCCCTGGTGGCGTGCCGCCGTGGGTGGTGCTATCCGCCCACGGCCAGGTTGCGAGGTAGGGGGCGACCCGGGCCGGGTCGGGCGTTTGGCGTCCGGCGCGAGGGCCGCGAGCTCGGTCGGGCCGTCAGCAGCCAAGGGCCTAGTGACCCGGGCCGGGTCACGGCCGACAGTAGTCGGGCGCACGCGACTGCCAGTCGGGCATGACCCGGGCCGGGTCATACCAGCTACCGCGCGGGCGGTCACGTTCACCGCGAGTAAGGTGAGGCCCGCAACCATGAGGGTGACCCGGGCCAGGTCGGGGCGGCGTCCAGCGCCCTGCAGCGCGGCCAGCCCGCTGGCCTGGCGATCCTTGACGTCAGTGGTCACGACCAAGCCGGTCCAGCCAGCGGTCGCGCACGCGCGGCACGGAAGGTGACCGGCGGCGCGGACGGTGGACTTCAGCGGTTGGCGGGAAGTGACCCGGGCCGGGTCACGGGCTGGGATTACCGCCACCGGAAGTTGATGCCTGCGCGAGGGTTCGTCTTGGGGGCCTCGCTCGTGACCAGGCACGTCCGGAAGCTGCAGCCGGCAGAGGCCGTAGTCCCGCCGAGGGCTGACCCGGGCCGGGTCAACGAAGTCATCAGGGAAGCTCGCAGCCGGCGTGCCGGGATTCGCCTGCGCAAGGAAATGGTCGAAGCCGGCGCGTGACCCGGCCCGGGTCACCGGCGCGGCGGCTTCGACGCCGGCGTGCACAGTGGCTTCGGCTTCGAGGAGGAGGGCCGAGGTGACCCGGCCCGGGTCGCACCCTGGCGCCGACAAGGACGACCGCGTCAACGGCCGCCGGTCCACGGTAGCGTCAACGATCCCGACCAGAAACACCATCGAGCTCAGACCGCGTGGCGCTGGGGCATCGCTCCGCATCGATGTGAGCTTGTTGCGATCGCGGCGCAGACCGCGGCCGGGCCGAACCACACGTTTCACTGGGAGCGCCGTTCTCGCCGCGGGATGAGTGCTGCGGGCGGAGGGGTCTCGACCAAACGGCGGAGGACAGCCAATGACGGGACCCGGACCGGCTCGGCGCGAATGCGGAAAACAGGACCCAGCCCCCGGAGGGGCGCTGCCGGCTCCAGCGGCCCGCGCGCCGAGAAACCGGGCGACCCGGGCCGGGTCGGTGCAAGGGTGGCTCAACTGGGCGGCGCTTTCGATTCCGCTCCGAAACGCCCGACGTGGAACACGCGGCCCGGATTTCGTTCCCCAAAATGACAAAGGCCCGGGAAGTCCCGGGCCTTTGTGTGCTGCCGCCAGAAGGCGGAAGTGAGGGGAGGGTGGCCGCTTCATGTGCCGGCCCCGTCCTCGTCGTCGCGCCAGTTGACTACGAGCTCCTGGATGCGAGTCAGCAACTTCTCCGGCGCGTCCTTGTACAGCACGACGGCAGGGCATCCATGCACCATACGGATACGCCCGAGCACTGCGCCCTCGCGCGTGATGACCTTGTTCCGGGACTGCCGACCGGTGAGGCGAGCGTAGATCGTCGCAGCGCGAAGTCCTGCCTGACCGGCGAGCCCAGCGATCTCCGCTTCCACACGCGCCTGATCGTTCTGCCAGCTGGCGGCCAGCCGCTCAACCCACTCTATGCGGATTTCGCGCGGATCGGGGAACGCGGCGATGACTTCCTCCGGCAGATCCGCGAACTTGAGCAGGCGCTGGACAACTGATTGTGAAACGTCCAATTTCGCTGCCAGGTCGCGGCCGGAGTTGAACAGCTTGTCCGCGAGCAGGCCGGCATAGTGGCGACCAATCTCGAACGCCGACAGATCCTTGCGGCCGGAATTCTCCAGCCGCATCTGCTTGAGCAGTTCTTCGTCCGTATAGTCATGGCACTCGGCCTTGAGCCGAAGACCCAGCTCCAAGCACGCTGCATGTCGGCGATGCCCGGACGCCAGCTCGTAGTCGTAGTCGGGATCGCCCTTGACCGGGCGAACCTTGGCGGACTCTTCATTGCCGCCGGTGCTCTTGATCTCGTCGCAAAGCTCCTTGAAGTCCTTGTCGACGAACGCGTTGGGGTGCCGATCAGCGTAGCGGCTGCGCCTGACCCGGGCCGGGTCAAGGAAGAGCACGACCTTGGCCTCCGCTAGTTCCCGCGCCTTTTCATCAGCCACAGCTTGGGCTCGCGCAAGTTCGCCGGCAAGGGATTGTGCGCGCGCTTCGGATTCCGCGAGCTTGGAACGCAGCGTCTCGTTGGCGCTGCCGACCATCATGCCCACGGCCGTGCCGGCGCCATGGCTGGAGGAGGGGAGGCCGCGCCTTTTCTCGGGTGTACCTCCGGTAGCCGGCTTCAGCCCGGCCTCGATTGCATCAAGCAGCTTGTCGTTTTTGGAGGACAGGCTCATGCGACACGCTCCCGAATCTCAGGTGCGGCACCGTCCCCTGAGCTCTCCGCGTCTTGGTCGGCGGCCGCGGCCGCCTCTTGGTCGAACAGATCGGCCTCGGGGTGATAGACGACATCCCAGTCGGCCGGGCTCTGCCAAACATCCCAGGTATGACGTACGGCGTCGTGGACCTGCGCATACGCCTTGTCGAAGGCCTCTCTCGCCCGCTTGATGCTTCGGTGGCTGCCCTCGTACTTCTCCACGTCGTAGACCGTCTGGAAGTCGGAGGCCGCATTGGTCGCCACCCTCGTTGCGGGAATCACGTCCGGCAACAGCCAGTCCTCGCAGCCGGCAGCCAGCAGCTTCCGGATGAAGTGCGTGGACTTGTCTTGCTCGTCCACGCGTGTTTGCAGGACGTGGACGCCTTCCCAGAACTTGGAGTGCCCACCCGCGTCGCGCGCCTGAGTGAGCACGTCGCGAAGCAGCGACCAGAAGATGACGGAACTCGCGAAGTCGAGGCTCGAAGGCGGCACGGTCACCAGCAGGTGGTCCGAGGCAAAGATGCCGGTCGACGTTAGAAAGCCCAGCGAGGGCTGCGTATCAATGAAGATGAGATCGTAGCGTTCACGCAGCGCGGGAAGCCTCTGCGCGAGGAACTCGAAGATTTCGCCACCCCATTCCTTGGCCGCGCCGGCGAGCGCGAACTCGCGCCCATACAGGTGCTGATTTGCGGCAATGAGATCGATGCCGGGCCAGTAGGTTGAGCGGCAGATTCGGTCAAGGTTCGGCTCGTCGTCATAAAGCGCGAAAACCGATTCTTCTTGCAAAACATCGAGATACGGCGATACGCCAAAAAGCGTGGTCGCGGACGCCTGGGGATCGAGGTCGATAATCAGGCAGTTGTAGCCGCGGGCCGCCATGTACTGCGCGAGGGTGACACTCGTCGACGTCTTGGCGACACCGCCCTTGAAGTTGGCAACGGTCATGACGATGCCGTGACCAGGTGCGAACGGGTGCCGGAGGCCAACTTGATTGGCCATGGTCCGCACTTCCTCCAAGGTATAGAGCGTCCTAGAGCCGGTGCGATCGCCGCCCACGAACTTGCCGTCGTTGACGCGGTGCAGAAACTGGCTCTTGCTGAGGCCGAGGATCTCCGCCGTCAGGTTGAGGTTGAAGCGTGGCGCGACCTTCCGGGAGTCCGGTCGCAGCGTTTCCTCTTTCACCTTGTTGAGGACGCGCTCCATCTGGGCAGCGCGTGCCTCGATGTCAGCGCGTCCGATGCGATAGTGGCGTGGCTTGTCCATCAACTGAGTCCCGTGTGCGTGAATGCCTTTGTGGCCGGGATGCGAGTGGCCGCCCTGAGCGGACAAATCAGCCTGATTGGCCGCTCCGTACCGAAAATCGCTTTCCGTGCCGCAAATAGGTACGGCCGCATCATCCACCAACGGGAACGAGCGCGCAACTGGTGCGTGCTCAACCATTGTCCACTCCCGACGCAATCCCCGCTTGGGTGAAGCGGGGCGCTCCCCTTGAGCCATACCTACATCCTGTCGATTCCGGGATAGACCGACAGGTTAGCGAGGGCTCCTCCGGCTTGGACGAAGAAAACCCCGTGTTATCGCGCGAGTTTCTCCGGGCTTAGCCACACTGGGGCGCCCGTGCAAGGCACGTCCGTGCCGCGAAACTCGCGTTGAAACAGCCCAGTTTCCGGGCGCAACGGGTATTGCGTGACCCTCAGAATCGTCCCTGATGCGATATCGACGCGAACTTTGCGCCGCCAGCGGACCGGCAAAGCTCCTAATGAGCTGCCAGACGAGGAAGGAAAGATCCATGGATCGACCAACGCGAGCGCCAACGCCCCCGCCCGATGCAGTTGACGGGGAAGCCACGCCGGCGGGGCAGGGTGCCTTGTCGGCACTGCGGGCCGGTGTACGCGCTTTCGCTATCAGCGTAATTGCGATCGTCGCGTTTGCACTGGCGCTGATGTTCGTCGCCTACCTTGCCGGCCGCAACTTGGGGCCTAACTGATCCCTATGCGCACCTTCGAGCCACGGAAGGTATCGGCTGGCGGGGGCAGGCGCTGGGCGCGCGATGCCTGGATCCTTTCCGGGAGCTGCGTGATGCCTACCGCGGCCTCCGCGGTGGTGTACGCCGCCTCGATGCTCGTTTCCCTCGCCACGCCGCTTGCTGACTTCCTGATCCACGCGCAGCTGCTGGTGCTTGGCCTTCAAATGCATGCCGTAGCGTCGACTGAAGGCCGGCGCCCCCTCTTGGACAGTATCCGAGGCACGGGGGCTGGGTGGCTGGCGATCAGCTATATCGTTGTCGGTGGCTACCTGCTCTCGTTGCTGTGTCACCTCGCCGGCGTCGGTGACGGCTATGCCGCCGGCCAGGCGCTCCGCGATCCGTGGATACGCGCGGCCATCGTCGTCATCGAAAGCAGCGTCGGCTGGCTCATCATCCCATTCCTCTATTTCCTTCTTCCGCTGGTCCTCCTCGCCGGCGCCGACATCGGCCGTGCCTGGGCGTTGTCGTCGAAGGCGGTAAACCTCAACCTGCGTCCGCTGTGCATGGTTGCTGCGGTGTCCTTTGTCGCCGAGCAGGCTGTCCTGATCACCGCGGTCTGCTCGTGGCCACCCATCCTGCTGGTGATCGCACTTGCCATCCAACCATTCGTCGCGGCCTTCATGTTTGCCGCATACCGGGATGTATTCCTCAACCTGCCCCCGGCTGCACATGCCAGGAGGGCGCACCACCAAGTACTCGCCACGGAAGGAGCACCATGATTCAGATCGCACTCGCCAAACTTCTTTTTGACCGGGACCCGGCCTTCCGCCATCAGGCGCTGACCAAGGAACAGCAAGCCGGTGTTATCGCCGGCATCCGTGCCGCCCCAACCTTCGCTCGCGAACGCATCGAGGCGGTGATCGCCGACATCAATGACATCGTGGGCCGTGGAGAGCAACCGGATCCCTTCGTGCTGGCTGACGCAGATCGCGCGCTGACGGTCTTCGCGACGGCATGCGAGGGCCAGCCGGAGCAGGAGCACTTCGCCCACGCGGTGGGGTCGTTCCTCCGAGGCGCCTACATCAAGGCGCATATGCAGCGCGCCTTTAACGAGCTGACGTCCGAACAGCGCCGAGTCGCACCCGATCCGTCCAAGATCATCGTGGCCTACTGACCGGAGATCACCATGTCTGCAAGCGAGACCCTGAGGAAGCTGGCAGCACTGCCAACCGTTCTTGTCCTGGAGAGCGGAAAGGCAGGCGAACCCGAGGAGGTGCTCAACCTCCTCAACGGGATGCGCGCGCGGCTCGCGAAGGATCGTTCGGGATGGTTCAACGGCTTGGGCAAGGAAAAGGTCATGGAGCTTGTCTTTCCCGCCTCAAGCATGGAGCACGACAGGAAGTCGGATGTCCACGTGCTCGACACAACACGGATACTGTCGGCCAACGAGGAACTCCGCGTCGAAGCCGTCTGGGTCGCCCAAGCCGGCGCCCTCCCGCTGCGGCAGGGTGCGGCGTAATGCACAACCCTGCACCCCCAATGATTCCACGGGAACGGGAAACCCACCCCGCCGAGTTCAACGCGTGGGAGCGCTTCACAGAATGGCAGGTGGCGGCCTATCGCCGGCAGCTGCGGGTGTTCGCGGCCGTCGTAGTTGCTCTGGTGACCATCGGGGATGCCATCGGCGTCACGCTGGCGCTCACCATGCTCCCGAAGGAACTCCGTTCGTTGGCCATCGTCGGGTGGGTCGTGGCTTCCCTGTGCACCACGCTGTTCGTGTGCTCCCACTACGGCCCGGAAGCCCCGCCGGGCTATGACGAAGGATGCGCACATCTCCGTCGCGCTCGCCGCGCGGCGCGAGGGCGCCGGCGAGCCACAGTCAACGGCAAGGCACGATGAGCGAGGATTACGAGATGCGAACGAAACGAGCCCCCGGCTGGCGTGCCTCGCTGAGCACTATCGCCGCACTGGCGATGATCGCGGCGACGCCGAGCCCCGCAATGGCCTGGGGCCACGAGGGTCACATGATCATTGCGGCGATCGCCGAGGCACACCTCAACCCGGTCGCGCGCGCCGAGGTGCGCCGCTTGCTTGCCCTCGAGCCCGGGGAAACGATGGAGAGCGTGGCATCGTGGGCCGACAAGCACCGCAACCGCACCACGGCCCGCTGGCACTTCACCAACTTCCCAGCCGGCGACTGTCACTACAAGCCGGAAGCCGAGTGCAAGAATGGCGAGTGCCTGGTCAATGCCGTGGACTATGAGGCCGACGTCTTGGGTGATCGCAGCCGCTCCGACCAGGAGCGGGAGCTGGCCCTGAAATACGTCATCCACCTAGCCGGCGGCGACAGCTCGCAGCCGCTGCACAACTACGGCCCTGGAAAAGGCGGCAATGCGTTCCAGGTGCGCTTCGACGGTCGGGGCACGAACATCCACGCCGTATGGGACTCAGGCCTGATCCGCGAGCTCGCGAAGCCGAACGCCTTTCTCGGCTGGATCAACGGTGGCAAGCCCGACTACCGCGCCCTCACCCAGCGATTGGTCAGAAAGTCGATGACCATGCCTGCCGCGTCGTCCACCGATCCGCAGGACTGGGCGGAGGCTGCCTGTCGTATCGCCAATGAGCCGGGGATCCTGCCGGGCAGGACGGTGAGCGCGGCATACCTGCGACACTGGGAACCGGTCGTCGAGCAACAGCTGATCGAGGGAGGTCTGGACCTCGCGGCCGTGCTCAACCTGGAACTCAGCGGCAGGGCGGACTGACCATGTCGGCGATGGATCGCCTCCGCCTCGAAGCGAAGTACCGCACGTGGTCCCTCGCGATGGGCGCCGCCGGCGCTTTCGTCAGAACCCAGTCCAAAATTCGCCGCGCACTGTACCCAGGCAAGGACGACGGCCTCGACACCGTCGTCCTGCTGCACGGCTTGTGGATGGGAAGCTCCTGCATGCGAGTGCTCGCGCGCTGCTACGCGGCGGCCGGGTATCGAGTCGTCTTTATCGACTACCAGTGCTCCGCCGAGCCGGCCACCGTCTACCTGGCCATCGAGCGGACCGCGGTGCGTGCCGCCTCGCTCGGAAGTCGCGTGCACCTCGTCGGCCACAGTTGCGGCGGCGTACTGGCCGTCTCGGCCTGGCTCGAAAGCCAGGGAGCTCTGGACGTGGAGTCGATCCTCTGCCTCGGCGCACCGCTCAATGGGAGCCAGGCCGCCCGCGAACTACTCGGCCATCCAGCCGGGCAGCGAACGCTCGGCCGAACTGGCGGCATTCTCTGCGCGCCAATCGCGCGCGAACGCCCACGGCATGGGCTACGTCAACCACGTATCGCCATGCTCGCCGGGACGCGTGCCAATGGCGCCGCCCGTTGGTTGGGCGTGATCGGCAAGGATAGCGACGGCATGGTTGAGATCGCCGAGACCCGCTGGCCCGGCCTCGACCAGCACGTCGCCGTCGACTGCACGCATCGAGGCTTGGTGCACCGGCGCCACGTGGCCGCGATCGCCGTCGCCTTCACCGGCGGCAGTCCCCTGGCCGACTTAGCGGGGCCGCGCCTGAACCGGGCGCTGGTACCGGCGGGTGATGCTGGGCGGACGTCGCATGGCTGACGTCATCGGCGAGATGCGGAGAGAATGGTCGCCTGGCTGGGGATGCGCCATCGGCAACGCCATTGCCAGCAAAGGAAGCAGAAACACTCAAGGACCGACATGGACGACCACGCCGTAGCGCTTCTCACGATTCTCTTCGGAGCCTGCTGCCTATTGTGGCTCCGCCCGACGCGGCGGATGCTGGACCGCTCCTTTCCCGCTCAAGCGCAAATGCTGGCCCGCTTCGACTTCGGGCTCCTGGTAGTCACCGGTGTGCTGCTCGTCGGACTTGGAAGCATCGGGATGCCGTACATCATCCCGTCGGGATCGATGATCCCGACGCTGGCCGTCGGCGATGTCATTCTCGTCGATCGAACGGCCTACGGGATCAGGCTCCCCTGGGGCCAGCGCCTAACGCGGGGTAACGCGCCGGCGCGCGGCGACGTCGTGGTCTTTCGCTTCCCGGGATACCAGTGTCGCATCGGCGACAAGAAGGTACGGAGCGGCGACGAAACGTGCATGCAGTTGGACAAACCTGTTCCGTCCGAGAACTGGGTCAAGCGAGTGATCGGCGTGCCAGGGGACCGCGTCGTGATGCGCGGCGACGCGCTCGTCATCAACGGCACACCGGTGGCAACGACGAACCTGGGGGCGTACCGCGGCGATCCCAGCCAACCGGATGACCGCACGCTGCTGGCGCACGGCGCTGAGGTGCTGGAGGAGCATTTGCCGGGACGTCCGCATCGCATCGCGACAATGGTCGGCTACCACATCGCCGACCCTGTCCCGGGTGTCACCGTGCCAGCGATCCTTCCGCCGAACTGCTACTTCGTGCTGGGCGATGATCGTCACAACAGCATCGACAGCCGCTGGTGGGGTTGTGTAACCCGCGACGCGATTGTCGGTCGCGCCGTGCGCGTGATTTTCTCGTGGGCAAGCGTCCCCTCGCGTGAGTCGCGGGTCTGGCTACCGATTCGCTGACCCCTGTGAAACTAGCCCTGCAATCGTGGGTTTTCTTTGGCGCTAGCGCGCGCCCGGAAACTACTCTGGCGTGGTCAAAAAAAGGAGGAGGTACCCATGGATAAGAGCAATCGCCTGGCACTGATCAGGCGCGCGGACAAGGGCGACTCGAACGCTCCATCGATCCCGCAGCCCACGCGCCGGCCCACAACCAACACCCGTCGCGGCCCCGCGCCATTCATCGAGCCCCGGGACGCGTGGCGCCACCCAGCGCTGCCGAACGCCATGTACCAGATCCTCCCTCGGTAAGGAGACCGACGATGTTCAGGAACCTGCTGCTGTTTCGATTCTCACCTGCTGTCGCAGCCGACCTTGATCGCCTGCCTGAGGCTCTCGATGAGCATCGGCTGCGACCCTGCGGGCCGCTCGAAGCGGAAACACGTGGCTTTGTTCCGCCGGTCGGGCGGAATCACGACGACCCGCTCACGCGGCGTCTCCAGAGCCGCACCTTCTTCACCGTCGGGGCAGAGACGAAGCTACTTCCCTCCGGCGTCGTCAACGCCGAGCTGCAGCGCAAAGTGCAGAAGATCGGCGAAGAGGAGGGGCGCAAGGTCGGCGGGCGCGAGCGAAAGCGACTGAAGGAGGATCTGCTCAACGAACTGCTCCCGAAGGCCTTCGTCCAGCAGTCGCGAATGGACGGGTACGTCGACAGCGCCTCGGGGTGGGTCGTGCTTGATACCTCAAGCCGGAAGTCGGCCGAGAACTCTCTGACGCAAATTCGCGAAGCGCTGGGAAGTTTTCCCGCTGTGCCGCTGGCGCCGGAGGAAGGCCCTCGCATGTTGATGACCGACTGGCTCTCCAATCGCACGCTGCCAGCCGGGTTCTCGCTGGGCGACGAAGTTGAACTGCGCGATCCGGCGACCGCCACCGGCGCCATCGCAAAGTGCCGGCGGCAGGATCTCGACGCCGAGGAGGTAGCGGAGCACCTTCGCAACGGCAAGCAGGTCTTCCAGCTGGGACTGGTGTTCGCGGATCGCCTTTCGTTCGTTTTGGGCGAGGATCTCGTCGTCCGGAAGCTGAAGTTCCTCGACGTCGTCCTCGACGCGCTGGACGGCGGCGAGACCGATGCCATCGGCGAATTCGACGCCACAAACACCTTGCTCGCTGGGGAAGTCGACAGCCTCCTTTCGCGCCTGGCCACGATCTTCTCCATTCCTCGGCCGAGCGACGGCGAGGCTCGCGAGTCGCAAGACGAACCCCGCAAGGCTGCATGACGACACCGACCAAGGACACCACGATGAGCCCGCGAGTTTCCTCCGCCCTGATCCGCGTTCTGTGCCATGCGGGGCTCCTGCTGGCCCTCGCCGGTTGTCAGCGATCCGTCGCGCTCAATGCATCGAGCCGCGATGCATTGACGGCGTCACTGAAGGCAATGTCGAGGGCGACGCCGCCGGCGGCGCGCAAGGAATTCGACAGCGCGGCGAGCTATTTCGATCAGCAGTACTTCAAGCCCGGCGGCCACGATACCAATCTCCCCGACTGGCGTGCGGTGCAAGGCATGGATCGAACGGAGTTCCTGCACTTCGTCGGCATTGTCAGGGGCGTTCTCGCACCACCCGTGGCGCTTCCGCCGGACGCCCCTGATCCCGAGGTGACGCGCCGCTACCTCGAGTCGCTGAAGCTCCAGCGCGATCTGCTCGTCGAGCGACGCGACCAGGCTCACTCGGATGGCCACTACACGGTCGACCAGTTTCAATGGGCGAACCCGTTTTTCACGCCGCCGGCGCCCAACGCGCCGGTGTTGACGTCCGCAGCAACGTTCATCCTGAACTTCACCAACCACACGGCGTTTAACGTCTACCCGCCAACGCTCCATCTCACCATCATGGATCCAGACAAGGGCATCCCCCTGTTCGATGAGGATCTAGAGTACGTGCCGGATTCGAAGAGGAAGACGCTCGACAAGGTCATCAAGGCCGGCTTCGGCTGGAATCGACCCGATCCGATCCCGCCCAACAGCCCGACGCTGCTGCGCTACGTCTGCTGCCAGCTACTGAAGCGCCCCGAGGCCAACAACCTGATGCAGCACCTGCCGAAGGACGCACAGTTCGAGTACTCGATCACCGCGGTCGAGGATTACACCCAACAGGATCAGCTCGACCACACGACGTACACCGCCCGCGAGAACGGCGAGTTGAACGCCGCCGACCAGTGCATCGCGGACATCAAGGCGCGCATGAGGACCTGGACGCCGGGGACAGCAATCCCTGCATGCCGTGCCGGCCACGAACATGACACCGACGACAACTGATCGCGCTCTCCTGGTCGCCGCTCTGGCTCTGGGCGTCGTCTGGATCGTCCCATCGGGTGTTCCGTTGGCCTTGCGTACCGGCGCCGGCTTCAGCGTGGGTGCGTCCATCTTCACCCTGTGGATGCGCGCGCGCGCTGGGCAGCGGGCGATTGCGACGAAGGCATCGGAACCCGCACAGGCGACGCAGCCGGGCCCGCCGCGCTCGAGCGAGGCGGTGCTAATCCGGTGGGCGATCATGGCCACGCTGCTCCTGGGCCTCGCCATCGGCATGGATCATCCATTTGCCTTCCAGATTTGGCCCATGCTGCTGGTGCCGAAGCGAGGCGCCAATCCGGTCGCCACGGCGCCGCGACGGTTACGGCTGGCGATCGCGGCGATGCAGGCGGTCTGCGCGATCGCGCTGGTGTGGCCGATCGTCACGGTGATCAGCGAGGGACGATCGGGTGTGCCAGCACCGCAAGGTACTGCAGGGACGCTCAGCGTCGGGGCGTTCGCGCTGCTCATGGCGTTCGCAGCCGACCCGCTCGCTCGACGTCTGCGCCCGGTTGTAGTCAAAGAGCGGAGGGGAGGGCCGGCGCTCGCCATTGCACCGGCACCTGTCCGTCGACGAGCCGGACGCGGGGGGAGTGGTAACCGGCGCGATGCTACACGCGCCCGTAGTTGACCTCGCGGATGCCTTTGCGGTCGCGCAGGGCGATAGAGGACTTGTTGAGTTCATCGCGGAAGGCGATCGGGTCTGGGATGCCAAGCATCACGAGGCGCGGGGTGACAAGGTCGCTGCTGTCAACGACGATCGTCCCAATGCCAAGCAGATCCTGCCACCACGACTGGTACAGCGTGACGTCCTGCACACGGAACAGCTCGAGGCTCGTTATTTTCCGCAGAAGCAACCCGCGGCGGACGTGGATGCGCTCGGCGTCGATCGTGTAGGAAATAGTCGCGGTCCTCAGGAACCGGTAGAAGACAAGCGCAACCACCGCGACGATGGGCCCGAGCAGCAGTAGATGCGGAGCGTGCATCGCTACGCGGCTCCAGAACACGCCGGCGAACATGATCAAAGCCATCAGCAGCGTGGGCGCATTGATGCTCTGGGACGGCGATCCCTGGAAGAGGATTGGCTGCACATATGCCGTCTTCGTCGCCGGAGCAGGCTTACTCGTCATCGGGACTGCTCCGATCCTGAAAGTAGTGGGTAAGGTAGGCCGGAGGCCAGAGGATGAGCGTTGCGAGTGCCAAGCCAGCCGTGATCTCGCCGCAGAGCTCACCCATGCTGGCGGGTGTGCCGTGGTGGAACACCCGCAGCATGATGAGACCGTACGCAATACTGATGCTGAAGCACCCCAGGAGACGGAGCATCAGGTCCTTGGCTAGGCGCTTGACCCGGTCTTTCTCGGTTTGCATCGCGCGTTTCCTTGTATAGCCGCCAGATGAGCGACGGTCGAAACATGAGGTATCCGGCGCGGTTCTCCGGGGTGGATGACGAGTCCGACCGCTCGCGCTGCGGGCCGCATGTGAGCATGGTGTTCGGCCATTGCGTCGACCGCCCGTCCACGGAGGTCGCCGCGAGAGTCTGCGTGGGCCACTACCTGCTCCCCCTTTCCGATGATCTCTGGACGGAGCTTTTCGCATGACCACGCCGCGCTTCGTGATCCCCGAGACGTTCATCGCCGACCGGCCGATCCGTGTGACAGTCGTCGGGGCCGGCGGAACCGGCTCCCTGTTCCTGTCGGAACTCGGACGACTCGACGCGGCGCTGCGCGTGCAGGGGCACCACGGCATGGACGTCACGGTGTTCGACCCTGACACGTTCTCCCCGGCCAACTTCGGCCGGCAGATGACGACCCAGGGCGACGCGGGCTTCAACAAGGCGATCATGGTCGTCGGCCGCGTCAACAACTTCTTCGGCCTCGACTGGCGCGCGGTGCCAGAGGCGCTCGATCCGGTGCGGCGCGGTATCGGCGCCGACCTCATCGTTGGCTGCGTTGACAGCGGCAAGTTCCGGTACCAGCTTGGCCAGTCCTGCCGTGGCGTCCGGACGGATGCACTCTGGTGCGACTTCGGCAATGGTTCGGATCGCGGGCAGATCGTGCTCGGCCATTTGGGCACGCCATCCCGTGGCCAGCGCCTGCCCAACGTGTACGACCTCTACGGACAGGAACTGCTCGCAGGTGACGACGATGACCTCCCGAGCTGCAGCCTCGCCGAGGCGTTGACCAGGCAGAAGTGGGCGATCAACCAGAACATGGCCACGGCGGGCGCTACGTTGCTCAGCACGCTTCTGTTCGACGGGGGACTGGACGCGCACGGGGCGCTGGTGCGGCTGAATCCACTGACCGTCTCGCCGTTGATGATCGACCCGGCGGTGTGGGCGACGTTCGGCTACACCGCCACGACGCCCGACGCCTGACAGGCGCGACCCAGTCGGCTGCCGACGGGCTGTCGGCACCACGGAGCAACCTTCGCGCCGCAAATGGCGCTTGCTGCGCGCAGAAGTCTCACGATCTTTGCGACAGCCAGCACCCGGCCAGCATGGGTCGTCCTTCCCGAACGAGTAGCGCCTATGACTGCCGAAAGCCCCGTCCCGTCCCCCAGCGGCCAGACCGTGTATCTGAACGCCCACTCCTGCGCCGAGTTCGGCGACAGCCCCGCATGGGTCGAGTGGCAAGTGAACCCGGCATTGGTCGCGCGCCTTGAGGCGTTGAACGCTCTTGGCATCCAGCACGGCCTCTCCGCCATCGAAATCCAGGTTGGGGTGGATTGGATGCCGTCAGGCATCGCCGAGGAATTGCGTCTCGGCGAGGACATCCTCGTGCTGCGTCCGGGCACCCATGCCTATCTGTGGATTCGTTCCTATCCCAAGTATGCCGGCGGCCCCGTGGGGTGCAGTCAGGTGACCCTCACGGCGTTGTCCGACGCCCTGAATAGCGGCGAGGCGTTTCCGGCAGGCGACCGAGAAACCATCGAGGCCGCGATGGCGCTCGCCAAAGCCGGCGAGGGTGAGGAACACGCAGAGGAGGGCGTGGACGGATGACGGCGACCTCTACCGCATCGCCCACTCCTATTCGCAACCACGAGGTACGCCGCATGAACGCCAATCCTGCGACTGAAGAAGCCAAGTCGATCCGCCTCACCTGTACCGAAGGAACTTCGTTCAAGGAATACCGAGTCCAGTTGGTACGTGCCGCCGACGGCCGCGGATGGCTGCTCAAGGCCCAGTCCGGCGCTATCGGAGGGGCGCTAAAGCCACAGGACAAGATCACCGTAGCCGTGCCCTACGAGAAGGCGCTGAAGGAATACCTCCGGCTGGTGAAGGCGAAGCTCGCCAAGGGCTACCTCGGCAGCGATGCCGCCATTGGCGGGATGGCCGACGTGCCGCTGCGGGCGTTCACCAGTACCGACATCCGGCCGATGCTGCTCAACCCCATCGGCGACCACGAACTTGATCGCTACCTGCTAGACCCGCAGTACAGCGTCGAGGAGAAGCATGACGGTGAGCGGCGTCTGGTGGTCGTCGAGTGCGACGATGCCATCGTCGCGCATGGCGTAAACCGGAAGGGCAACATGACCCCTCTGGCGGACGCCGTGGATGCCGAGATGCGCACGTGCGCGGTCGGCTGGCGCGGCCGATCGGTGTTTGACGGCGAGAGCATGGGCGACGTGGTGTACCTCTGGGACGTGCTGGAGCATGAGGGTCGTAACCTCCGTCCCCTCCCGCTGGCCGAGCGCCGGAAGATCCTCCGCGAGGTCATCAAGCCCGGCGCGTCGGTGCGGATCTCGCGCGTCGCCCGGACGACGCTGGATAAGCGGAGACTGCTCGAGGAGGTGCGTGCGGCACGCCGCGAGGGTGTCGTGTTCAAGCGCGATGGCTCCGCCTACGTGCCGGGCCTCCAGACCACGGACGCCGAGTGGCACAAGTACAAGTTTCTGGCATCGGCCACCGTGCGCGTGATGGCGCTGAACACCGGGCGTCGCAGCGTGCAGGTCGAGGCGCGGGACTCCGCCGGGGCTTGGCATCGACTTGGGAACGTCACGATCCCGCCAAACCAACCGATACCGGCCGTCCATGCAATCGTCGAGGTGCAGTACCTGAACGTGGCGCGGTTGGGCGGGTCGCTATATCAGCCAGTCTACCAGCGCGAGCGTACCGACCAGGACGAATCCGACTGCCGCATGGATCAGCTCAAGTACAAGGGGTTCGACGAGGCGGCGTAAGCAGGTGGCCGGCGCGGGCGGGGCAAATCGTCCGCGCCGGACGAGCGGCAGCGCACGCGCGATGCGGGGTGGCACCGTTTCATGCCGGCTGAGGCCACGGCGCCTTCGTCGGTAGCCAACCCCGAGAAAATCGGCGAATTTCCGAGGGTTTGCAGGCTCCGCGCATTCGCGCGCGGTGACTACGCTATCGGCACCAATCGATGCGAGGACAGGGAGGGTCATATGCGCGGGAGCTTCGTCCTGAAACGAAAGGCTGCCGTGGGTGAATACCTGGGGGTGCTGGGACGTGGGTTCGACATCGTCGACGTCGTCCGCGCCTTCCGATTCCCCACCGAGCTGCTGGCCAAGCGGTACGCCGAAGCGGCGTCCGATAGTGAGTCCGCACCAGACTTCGAGGCGAAAGCAGATGTGCGCCCGCCGCTGCTGTCGCAGTCCGGATCGTGCCGGGTCTGCGGATGCACCGAGAGCTTTGCGTGCCCCGGCGGATGCAGTTGGGTCGAACCTGACCTGTGCAGCGCCTGCCAATCGAAAGCTACTGGGAGCTGACGCCATGACTGATAGCAATCAAGCTGAGACGCTATCCGGTGCGCACCCCGACGAGGTGGCCGTCGACGCCTTCGCCGAGGCGATGAAGGCCAAGCTGGCGATCGCGCGATCCAAGGGGCGCGGCGGCTGGAACGACGACGAGCCCGGCATGCAGCAGCGGCTATCCGACATGCTGCGCGAGCAAGTCGCGAAGGGCGACCCGTTGGACGTCGCCAACTTCGCGATGTTCCTGCACCAGCGAGGGGAAGGCGTGTTGCCGCCTGTTGCCGATGATGGTGATTGCAGATGAGCACGCAATCCGGCGGTTTCGTGTGGGGCGGCCTCGCGCTGCTGGTGGCGGCCGCATCCTTCGCTTCCTTCTGGCTGGGCACCGCCGGATGCGGTAACCGAGCGCGGGCCACGGCAAAGTCGCCCGGCGCTGCCGATCTGCTCGTGGCCGCCGCCGCCGTCGGCGGGCGTTCCACCGTCAGCATCATTGGCGACCACCTCGACGACGCCTCGCCGGCGGCGATCGCGAAGGCGGGCCTGGCCGCCCGCGCTGCTCGCGGCGCCGGGGTGGTCGTCGGCGCCGCGGGCGAGATCGTCACCTGCGCGCACGTGGTTGCCGGCGCCAACGTGTTGCTTGTGCGATTTCCCAGAGGGTCGGGAGAGGACGTGCCGCTTCGCGCGACTGTGCTCGGGGTAGACACGGACGCAGATTTGGCCTTGCTGCGGGTTCACCCGGAGCATCGCCTGAACGCCGCCAGCTGGGCGGACTCGGCGAACGTCCGCCCCGGGCAGCAGGTGATCGCGATCGGCGCACCCTACGGCTTCGAGGGCACGGTCACCGAGGGCGTCGTGAGCGCCACCAGCCGAGACCTCAAGTTCAAAGGACGTAACCCGGTGCGGTTCATCCAGTCTGACGTGCCCGAGGCACCAGGCAACTCGGGCGGCCCGCTGTTCGACCTGGCCGGACGAATCGTCGGCATTAACGCCCAAATATTCGAGGCCGATCACGGCTCGAGCATGCCCTTGTCGTTCGCAATACCCAGCGACGTCGTGCAGCGCGTGGTTGCGCGTCTGCGCCGAAGGGCACAGTAGGGTTTACATGACGGGAACGCTGTCCAGTAGATCCCGGAGGACGTCTGCCTGGGAGGGGATCAGCGCAAGCTGCGGCAACCGCGCCGGCACCGTCCGCATGATCACCACCGGGGTGGCCTTCACGTCCGCGGCGCCGTGCGTCGCGAGCAGGATGTGGTTGTGGCCATCCAATATGGACGACAACTGCGTGTGCGCCTGGTTCAGCCGCTTACTTACCAGTTCGACCAGCACGTCGTAATCTTGGCCGTGCTCCATCTCGGCGTTCTTCATCGCTCGCTCGTACAGATCGGCTACCAGGCTCACCGCGAGGACGCGGATCGCGTTGGACGATGTACTGCTGGCGACGATGGCCTTTGGGATGTCTACGAAGCTCGCGGCCTCGACGACGTTTCGATCCCACAGGCGAAACTCGTCGTCGCCAAGTCCCTGCTCGAGCAGGCGGACGGCTCGCTGGTAGAAGGCCACGAAGAACGACATCTGCTGGTAGCCCACGGCAGTCGGCAAAGTCGCCACGTGATGGCTCAGGTCGTGGCACACCGTTCGCAGCACCTCAACGACCGCGGCCGTCGCTGCGTGCAAGGCGTCTGTGATGTCGAGCAGCACTGTGTCCTCGGGCAGCTTCGTCAGGCGCACCGGCTGGAAGGGGTTGGACGGTTCGGCGAACGTCGTCGTGCCCAGAGCGTGGCGACCAGGGAGCAGGAACGGCGCACCATCCTGCGGTTCCGGCGTCGCCCAGGTGATGTCGATGGCCTTACGCTCGGCCTCCAGGCGAATCCGCACAGGAAGCGCCGGTTCCTTGAACAGGAAGCTCATGTCGCGGTCTGTGCGCAACAACGCTGTGTCGCAGAAGGCACGCCAGCTGTTAACGAGTTGCTGCTGCAGGGCGCCGATTTCCAGCTCGAGGAGGATTTTCGGATCCTTGTTCGGCTCCGCCACGATCGCCCCGAGGCCGTCGATGACCTCACTCAGGGTCTGCACGGCGGCCAGATGCCACGCCTCGACGGGAGTCGGAGAGGCCAGCCGATCGTCACGTTCGTGAGAGGGTGCGTGGGAGGGGGCCACGGAGAATCCTGCGTCTGTCCCTGAAGGTGCGCCGAAGTATGCCGATTGTTACCAGCCTTTGCGACCCGGCGAGGAGCACTTTGGCCACCCTTCGGTAACGTGGTTGGGCCACGGGAGCAAGGCGCGTTCGGGAGAAACTGCCCCAGAAATGGCCCAGTTTCAAGATGGCCTCTCCGGGGAACAACCCTAGACTTTACCGTGAGGAATCACAACCACAGGGAAGTCGCATGGCAAAGAACGTCAAACCCCAGAAGCGTGGCATGGCGACGGCACTGGCCCTCGCGTGCCTCGTCGTTTTCGCTGGTCTAGTGGCCCTCAGGGCGCGGCCTGATCTACGCCAGCGCGTCGGGGCGGTGATCACGGGAGAGCAAGAGCCCAGTGACACCAGCGGCGACGTGTCGGCGCGGGAGATCCTGGGGAACATCTTCGCGCCGCGCGCCAACCCCGCACCCGCGACCGCTCCGTCGACTGCGACCGCCGATCCCGGTGCCGAGGCGCCGCTTGCCGACCGAGTCACCATGAGGCTGGCTGAGAGGGGCGCCATCGTGGGCGATGCTACCTTGCTTTCCGGCAACCGGATCCAGGTCGGTGGCCAGGTGTTCGTCCTCTGGGGCATCCAGATCCCTTCGTCGAACTACCAGTGCGTCACCGGCAGCCGCCAGTGGTTCTGCGGCGATGAAGCGACGCGGTCGCTGAGGGACTTCATCGGCGTCCAAAAGGTCGGCTGCTATCCAAAGGGGCAGGATCTGAACGGCCGCACGCTCGGGCGTTGCTTTGTCGGTTATATCGACCTTGGCTCCCAGCTTGTCGAACAGGGCTGGGCGCTCCAGCTTCCTCGAGTCACCAACGACTACAACATGGTGCAGGAACTCGCCAAGGCGCACCGCGTGGGTCTTTGGGCCACCGACTTCGATCCGACCGCTTTCCTCAACGACAGCAACGGCGGTTGATCCAGGAACATGTCCATGCGAGCCAAGACCATGAAAGCTCGGCACCGCCGACCATCCTCGGCCATCCCTGCTCCTCAGACTAGCGCCCGCAGGCCGCCACCTCAGCCCGCCGCCAACGCGCCGCAGGAGGTCTGGGTGAAGCGCGGCGCGTTCCTGCTCCTCATCGCCATGGTGGCCATTCTCGGCTGGATGAAGGTTGAGTGGCGCGATATTCCGCTCGAGGTCAGCGGCCCGGCAGCCGGCGCGCAGCCAACTGTTAGCCACAACGTCGGGTTCGTCACACCCGCCCAGCAGCAATACCTCGACGCCGCGGCAAGTGGCGCCGACAAGACCTACACCGCAGTCGAATGGAGTTTGCTGCGAGAGCGCTTGAAAGGTCACGAGCCTGCGCCTGCGCCGCCGGTGGCCGAACAGGCTCCGTCATCCGCCGTTGCGCCCGTCCCCGCCCCAGTAGCCCACGTGACGCCAGATTTGCCTGGCTACAAGATCGCGATCAACGGAAGCAGCAGCGACGCGCTCGTCGACTCCATCAATCAGATAACCGCCGCCCTTCCGGATCGTGACGCACGCGTCTTCCAGAAGTCGGTGAGGATGTTGATCGTGGGGAGCCTACCGATCCAGCAGATGATCGCCGCACACGTCCAGCCTTCGCAGATCAGCGAGCCAATGCTGCTCGACGCCGCCCGATCCAAACTCAACGGCATGAAGGCTATGGATGTCATCAGAGCCGCGGAACGGCTCCACGAAACGCTGGTGCAGGAGAGCCGAAACCACACTGGCCCGTTCGCGGCCACGGCGGCTCAGGGGCCCACCACGTGGGGAAACTGAAATTCAACGATCTTTTCGTCGCCGGCGCGGGGCGTATGTTTTCAGCGTGACACCCAAGAGAGCCCGACCTTCCGGGTACGAGAAACACCACGCCGAAAATTCGGCGATTAACTGGAGCGAATGACAATGGCACGTGGAGTGAACAAGGTCACGCTGATCGGCAATTTGGGCGCCGATCCCGAAACCCGCTTTACTGGCAGTGGCACCGCCATTACCAGCCTGCGCATCGCCACGAGTGAATCGTGGGTCGACAAGCAGAGTGGCGAAAAGCAGGAGCGCGTCGAATGGCATCGCGTGAAGCTGTTCGGGAAGCTCGCCGAAATCGCCGGTGAATATCTCGCCAAGGGCCGCCAGGTTTACATCGAAGGCTCGCTGCGCACGGACAAGTACACCGACAAGGACGGTGTCGAGCGTTACTCCACGGACATTATCGCCAGCGAGATGCAGATGCTCGGCAGCGATCCGAACCGCGACGGTTCGGGCCAGCACCAAGGCAACGGCAGCCAGCGCGGTAACGCACCGCAGAACGACCGCGGGAATGGTCAGGGCGGTCGCCAGGGCAATGGCAATGGTGGCGGCCAGTCCGGCAACGGCGGTGGTCGCAATTACGGAAACGGAAATCGGAATGGCGGCGGTAGCGGATACGGTAATTCGCCGCGTGGCGGCGGTAGCGGGAATGGTGGTGGTAATGGATACCCGCATAATTCCGGCGGTGGCACCAATGGCGGATTCGAGGACGACATCCCTTTTGACCAAGCCGCCTGATATAGCTTGAAATAGGTATCAGGCGGCTAAAGAGATAATACCAACGTGGCCGGGCAAATAATCGCCGGCCACTTTTGCATTAAGAACGGTGGTAATCAGGAGACAGGGCATGAAGCATATCCTGCGGGTCATCGCCAGTAATCCGAGGATCGCGATCCCGCTTGGGTTGCTCGCGCTTCTGGTCGGCTACCTGTGCCTCAACGCGCCGAAGGTGGTCGTCCCCGTGTTGACGATCTTTCTCCTCGGTGCCGCGGTCGGCCTGATCCACCTGCTGACCGCGCGCAAGGTGCCTCCGCCCTGGCGCAAGGACGACCAGGGGCCTAGGGGTAAGTGAACGTTGCGGCAGCCCAAACAGGTGACGAACGGCGTCGCCAGAGCGCAGCGCATGCGGCGCTGAAGTCCTTCGGCATCACTCGCCCGTCGGAGACTCCGCTGCTCGTGCCGGAGTCGTATCAGGACTTCACCGAGCCCTGCCGGGATCTATCCCTGATGGCCGAAGGCGAGGCCACGTGCGTTGTCGCTAAGGTGCAGTCGTCGCCCAGCCGAAGCTCCTCGGGGCCACCGCGTTTCGCGTTCCTCCTCGCGGACGACGCCGGCAACATCTACAAGGCCGCGTTATTTGGCGATGACCCCACGCCCGCGGAGAGCATTGTGAAAGGCCAGACCATGGCCTTCCTCGCCAAGGCGAAGGATCGGGACGGGCGCCGTTGGATCACAGTCGTCGAGGTCGTTGAGGCGGAATGGATTGGCCGAGTTCGCCCCGTCTACCCCGTTAGGAAGGCGGGCAGCCTCCGGATGGAGGTGCGCGCAATCATCCACGGCTACCTCCCTCACATGGTGCACAAGGCCTGCGATTTCCTTGTTGACCAGCTCGCGGAGCTGGCACCGATGCCCACCATCCTGAAAGCCGTGGGCTGCGAAGGTTGGTCGCTGCAGCAACTGCTGTGGCAGATCCATGCGCCGGCATCGCTTGAATATGCGGAGCATGCGCGCGCCGCGTACATCCGCATCGCCGCGCTGGGAATGCGACTGCGTACGCAAAGGTCTGTCGAGACCCAGCCGGCGACGCCGCTGTTCCTGCCCAGCTTGGATGATCGCATCCGGGATCTTCCGTTCCCGCTCACGAACGACCAGCGCCGGGCCGTCAACGACATGCGTGAGCGGCTCGCCCGTCCATACCAGTCCCGCTCGATCATCTCGGGCGACGTGGGCACCGGTAAGACGGCGGTGTGCCACGTGCTTGCCGCAGCGGTCTCCGATATTCCGCAAGGTCGCGTGCTGATCATGGCGCCGACCTATCCGCTGGCCAAGCAGCTCTACGACGGCTTCGTCCAGGTCTACCCGGAAGTCCCGGCAAGTCTGGTGGCCGGGGACGAGGATGACGCCGATCCGAAGCTCTCTCGCGTGGTGGTGGGTACCAGCGCCGTGCTGACGCGAGACATCGGCGAGTTCGTCCTGGTGGTGGTGGACGAGCAGCAGCGATGGTCGCGTGGGCAGCGCGAGCACTATCTGACTAAGCAGACGCACCTGATGGAGATGTCGGCCACTTGCATTCCCCGCACCGTCGCCCTGATGCGCCTGGGGCGCGTCGAGGTGTCCGAGCTGCGCCAGACGCATGCGGAGAAGGTGATTCACACGCACCTGTGGGTCGGCAACGAGCACGTCGGCCCGATGTTCCGGCAGATCCGAGATGCGGTCGCGAACAAGCGCCCCGTGCTGGTCATCTATCCGAAGAAGGAGGGAGACGAGCGCAAGTCGGGCGGGGCGAAGAAGAGCGCCGGCGCCTGCAGCTCCCAGAATGATGTGCCGCCTATGCGCTGGCAGGCGACGCCGTCGGGCTTCTTTTGCTCCAGCCTCTCAAGCTGCATGTTCGTCCGGGCTAGGATCGCCCAGTGGCCGGGCTCGCCGGACTCGAGGACGGCCGTCCAGATCTTCGCTGCCTCATCGTCCTCGCTGGCGCAGCGAATGACCTCCACCACGCCCTCGCTGAGGTTGGCCGTCCTGAGCGCCTTCGGGATCCTGTCCTCGTTGTTTAGGATCAGCTGCGCCGCCGGTGCCATGATCTCTTTCGGATAGCGGTAGGTCGTGTCCAGCGCCACGTGCGTAGCTTGGGTGAGGTACTTGAAGTCGTTCATGGCCTTCGCACCGTTGGCGCCGCGCCATGAGTAGATCGACTGGTCGTCATCGCCCACGACGGTGACCGAGGTGCCGTGGGTGATGTGCTCCTTGACCCAGTCGTACTGAACCTCGTCGGTGTCCTGCCACTCGTCGACGAGCATGTAGGTCGACGTGTAGGGGGCCACGTGCCCCTTCATGCCGGGCGCGGTGCGCATCCCGCGCACCGCCAGGCGGAGTAGGTCAGCGAAGTCGTAGGCGCCGGTCTGGCGCAGGAGCTCTTCGTAGCGCTCGTAGACCTTGACCCGCGGCTCGACATGCGGGGACGGGAGAATCGGATCGACCGCGGACTTCATCTTGTCGACGAAGGCGACGGACGTTTCGAAGTCGACCTGGTCCTCGGTCGTGATGGTGTCCACGTAGGCCCGACGCATGAGATCGGACTGCTGGTTCTCGTTCACCAGCTTGAACTTATGTCCGCCGGCCTCGAGCTGACGTTTGCATAGTCCGTGGAATGTGCCGAACAGCGCGCGCTTGGCAGCATCGGGCACCTTCGCCTTTACTCGGCGCTCGAGCTCCTTTGCCGATTCGGATGAAAAGGTCACCCCCATGACCGTGACGCCTGGCTTGGACAGGAGGTGAGCTGCGCGGTGAACCAGAACCGTCGTTTTTCCCGACCCTGGGCACGCCGTGATCAGGCAGTGCCCATATACCCCGACGGCCCTGGCTTGCGCGTCGTTGAGCATCAGGCGCCGGCCGCGACTCGCCTGGCGCGGGGGGCTGCGGCTTTCGCCGGCGCTTCCTCCACGCTTGCATCGGTGGCGGCTGCCGCGACGGACGCAGAGGCGGCGGGCGGGGGCGCCTCTGCGGCGTCGGCGGACCGGCCTTCGGCGGCGGCCGCGCGACGGTCTGCCACTTCCTGCCGCTCCTTGTCGCGCTGGGCGCGTTGCCGCGTCACCGAGCTGCGCGCCTGGCGGCTCAGCAGGTAGAGCTGTCGGGCCAGACCGATGATCATCGCGCGGTACTTCTGGATCAGCGCGCCGCGCTCCTCGCGCTTGACGAAACCGGCGAACCACAGGGTATCGAGCAGATCAACCAGCGTGTCGTACTTGCGCACGATGTCGCCGATCTTGGCGGCCTCAGGGCAGTACATGGCCACCTCGAAGGTGAGCATGTCGGAGTAGCCGGTGTGGCGATCCGGGAGCTGCGCGTCGATCACAGCGGTGAGTCGCTTGACCTCGTCGTCGATCGCAGTGAAGACGGCGTCAACCTTCTTGGTCACGATCGCGTCGGCGGCTTTCACGGCCTCGTTGTTGTCCGGAAGCGTGAAGTAGAAGAAGTACAAGGACTTCTGCGCCATCACCAGGCCCAGGTGGTACACGTACTGGGCGGCGCTCGACTTCAGCACCAGCTTTTCCAGGCGGTACGGCGTGGATTGCTTGGGCACCCACGTGGCCATCTCGAGCCTGCGGGTGCGCTTGGCCGACTGGCGCTGGTCGCGGTCGGTACGGCCGCCGGCGGCGGCGGTCTGGTCGGTAACGGCAGCATTCACGGGTGCACTCCTTGCGTGGTTGGTGCCTCCATTGTCCTGTCGTGCCAGGACGGTGGACTTTCGAAACTCGGCTGTTATCGGGCGATTTTCGCGCAATCGGCCCGTGCAGCAGCCGAGGCCGGCGCGTTGAGCTCGTAGAAGCCAGCACACAAAGGGCCGGCGCCCAAAGCGGGCGGTACACGCCGGCGATCCGCCGCACCGAAGAGCGTGGCAACGGGGTGTCCGTGCAGTGGGTGGAGGCGAATCCGATGCCCCATCGCCGTGGTGCAAGAATCCGCTTGACGCCGCGTACCCTCACGTCTTACCGTCTGCCCATCGATTTCTGGTTGGCATGCTTTTTCAGATGCACAACCAAAGCGCCGAGGCTCGCTCCTAGCCGCTCCTATCCACCAGAGATAGGTCTGATGTTCCGCCGCTCCGTGCGGCTGTCGTACCACGTCGGGGTTCTCCCGATGGCCTCGGTCCGCTTAGGACCGATCACCCTTTGTTCGGCGACATAGCGCATCCGCGATGCGCCAAACACTGCAGCTTCGGCTGCTACCTCCGTCTGGCTTCGGCCAGCCACATGCGTGCGTGTGTGCGATTCGACCCGAGGGTCGTTGTCCGCCTCCGGCATGTGTACCTGAAGTCTTCGCGCCCCGACCGTTCGGCCCGCGCCGCGTTGACTTTGACGCAGACCGCCTCGCTCCGGATTCTGACGTGATCTCGCGATCACCGTTCCGTTGTAGGCGTGTGCGTCCTCCGCAGTGTTTCACTGCGCAGTCTTCCTATCCCTTGGGGTGTTCGCATCCCTACAGGGATCGTGCTCCCCGAGGTTCCAACCACCGCCGATTCCCGTCGACGGCTTCTTGAACCTTGGAGGTCTTCCATGTCCAAGCACGACTCGTTCCGCTCCGAGAACCGTTGATCCACATGGCTGGTACGTCAGCGCCTTTCGAGCCGGCGAAGCTTGCCGAACTCGAGGAGGCGTTCGGTCTGTCTGCGTATTGCCATCGAGCTGACCATCTGTTGCCAACACGGCTGACCATTTCAGGCAAGTGAACTGACCAGCAGCAGCAGCTTTTTGACCAGTGAACGTCGTAGCTGTAATGCGTGATCTTGCTGCTGTCGTCGTTCAACACGCGACCGCGTCACTGACGTGGCCGACCATGAACCGCTATGTCTTGCCTACCGCCAAACGTCATGCATCGAAGGCCCGCATGAGGCGGGCGTTCGATGCATGTGCCCCAGCTTGGCAGTGAGGTTTTACCCCATATTTCCCTGCAGCCCTTTTTCTAACCGCAAGGTTCTGGTTGACGGCGCGCATCGGTCATCGTGTGGCGCTTGCCGTTGGCGTAGTAGGCGTGCAGCGTGACGTGGCCCAGCATGTCTGTGACGGTTGCAAATTAATTTCCTCCGCCTCCTTATTGCTGCTTCTGCAGGTAGCGCAGCCGACACCCGCCGCCCTGGTAGAGCCGAAGGCGGTGAACTCGACTGTGGCGACACTGAGTGGCGCCTCGCAGCCATAGAGTCCACCGCCTCCCCTCATTGGGAGGCGAGAGGATCCAGTGATGGACGAACACCAATGAAATAAACAAGGCGCCTCCAGAGGCGCCTTGTTCGGTACTCAGGTCATTCACGCGGTGCCGAACTTCCCGGCAATTGTTCGAAGTCTTCATCTGGCTCAAGGTAGTGGATTAATCCAGCCCCAGCCATTCTGACTATCACACCGGAACGCAAATAGCTCCACTGTTCTTGTGGAAAGAGCGTGGTGTACTCATTCGTGTCGATAGAGCATACAACAACTCCTACGCGCCCCCCCCCTAATGCCACATGATCGCCTAGCCTGACTTCTTTCCCATCTGCATATTTCATTACGCGCCGCCTCCCTTTCTCACAGAGGCACTGCCCCGGGTGGCGGCGGCGGCTCTGTCACGCCAATCGCAGACCAAAAGCACTGACAGTTATTGGGATTCTGGTTCATTCGATACAGGTGTACGTGATCACCCGGGAAAGGGTAATGGGGTTTGCTTGGGGGAACTTTATCAAGGCGGTAACCAATCGTGCCCACTTGGGGCGAACACGGTGGGCAGGAGTTATCAGCCTTATTGCACATTTTTCCGCCAAGCCAATTGCCGACGGCACCGCCCGCAACAGCACCACCTGCAGCACCTGCAGAACCACCAGACTCTCCTCCAGCAACGCCACATCCAACAGTACCTACACCAGGCGCAACCAGCGTGCATGCAGCACCACCACCCACTGCGCCGCCCGCCCCGCCAAGCACTCCTCCTAGAACTCCACCACATGTGGCCCCAGCGGCCGCCCACGCGGCTTGGCATGTCTGTCCCGACGAAGCTAGGCCCAATGGATCGATCGAGCCCAACGGATCTCCATCTACGTAGGCGTAAATGTTCTCCCCTCCCTCTTCCCCAATCGGATCGCGACTGAGCCAGCGGCCTACGGCTGGATCATAAGCACGGTACTGCGTCAGAAACAGACTTGATCCTTGGTCATGCAGCATACCTGCATACCCGTAGTCGGGATGTATACCCCTTGCCCGTGTTGTGACGCCATACGCACCGTACTTGGCAGTGCCCAGCATTTTGCCGTTGGCGTCCGTCGCACCAACCACACTGCCTAATTGGTCGCGCACGTAGTACAGCGCCTGCACCCCATGGATTTCACCCTGGTCGAAGTAGTCCGCCATCACCACGTCGTTGCTATCACGCACCTGGCAAACCGCCGACCCACACCACAGATAGCGAGCCTGCGTGCTGGCAGCGCCGTTCTGGTGGGTGATCATCAAGCGCCGGCCCCAGCCGTCGTAACCGTAACGGGTGACTTCACCGGTTGCGGTATTGGTCTGGCTGACCAGCCTACCAGCCGCGTCCCATGTGTACTGATGTACGCCATCACTGATCAGATTGCCATCCGCATCGTACTGCCATGACATGCCGTTGACCGTGCTGAGCTGGTTCAGCGCGTTGGCAGAGGCCGTGAGGGAGAACGAGGCACCCGCCGCCTTCAGCAGATTGCCGGCCGCGTCGTAGTCGAAGCGGCTGGCATCCCGATCGTCACCGCGCACATCCGTGAGTCGGTATGCCGCATCGTAGCGATACCGCTCGCTGTCACCACGACCATCTTCGTTGTTCCCGTCATCGCGACCGTCATGGCCCCATCCGTCGCGATCGTGACCGTAGTCGTGCTGCAAATCGTTCGCTACCGCCTGTTCCGCATCAATGGTATCGGCCCGATCGTCGTGATTGCCGTCACCATCGTGATCCCTCCCTTCGCGCAGCCGCGGCCACTCAAGTTTGGCGGCTGTCAGCAGATGCTCGGGACTGTGAGCATATTCCTGCAAGGCCTCCAGGCGCCGCCCCTTGACGTCCAGGTACATCAGACGATGCAGTTGCCGGTCACCACGGTTGGACTCGTACTCCATGTTCAACGCAAGGCCGGGCTGGCCGGAGGGCGTCATCAGCACCCGCCACGTCAGCTGGTCGGTGTCGCCGAGGTAGCTGTATTGGAAGTTGCCAAGCGGGTTGGTTTCTTCGCTCAACCGACCCAACGCATCGTAGGTATCGCTCACCGTCACGTCCGTGGTGCGGTGAATGACCCTGCCCAACGCATCGTAGGCATACTGCGCGCTGTCATTCGCACTGAACGGCCCCGTCTCCTGTGCCAGTTTGAGGGCGCCAGGTTGACCGGCTGGCACATAGCTGAAGCCGGTGTTACCCAAGCCGTCCGTCATGCCAGTCAGGCGGGAATAGTAGGGATCGTAGCGGTAGGATGCCGCCGCCGTGGGGTTCACGGCATGCAGGTACTGCACTCCAGTAAGCAGGTCAGCCAGGTCATAGCTGTACGCCATGGTCTGCCCCAACGCATCAGTCTGGCTAATCAGACGGCCAACACCGTCATATGCGTACGTCGAGCCCTTGCCATCGGCATAGGTCTTGGCGGTCACCCGGCCTTCAAGGTCACGCGTCCACGTGGTGACGTTCCCGTTCGGATCGGTCATCGTGTGGCGCTTGCCGTTGGCGTAGTAGGTGCACTGCGTGACGTGGCCCAGCGGGTCGGTGACCGCGATGAGGTTGCGTACGGCGTCGTAGCCGTAGTGGGTGGTGTTGCCCTGGCGGTCAGTGACGGCCACGAGGTCTAGGCGGTTCCACGTGTACCGGGTGGAGGTGTGGTCGGGATAGCTGACGGATACTACGCGATTGAGCGCGTCGTACTGGAACTGGCGCGTGTAGCCCGCAGCATCAGTGCTGGTGGCGACGCGGCCTTCGGCATCGTAGGTGTACCGCTGCGACACATGCCCGAGCGCGTCGATGACGGCCAACAAGTAGCCGTTGCTGTCGTACTGGTAGCGCGTCATGTTGCCCAGAGGGTCGGTGGCCGAGGTGCGTTGGCCGCGGGCGTTGTAAGTGTAGGTGGTGGTACCGCCCGCCGCATCGGTCGTGGTTAGCGGCTGATGCTGGCCGTTGTAGGTGGCGCTCGCCAGCGTATCGAAACCGCTCGCGGTCTTCTGCTGCACCTGGATCTGGTCAACGCCGTTGGGTGCGTACGTATAGGTGGTTTCGCGGCCATCGGGGTCGATCTTGGACGTGACCTTGCCGTACGCGTTGTAGGTGTAGTGAGTGACCTGACTGCTGCCGTCATCCAGCACCCGACCCACGTCACTGGGCAGGTTCAGCGTGCCGGGATAGTACGGCCCCGGCTGGCCGGCATAGTCGTACCAGATCATGCCTTCCAGCGGATACTTGACGTTCTCCAGCACGCGCGAGGTGTAGTAGCAGCACGGATAGGCGTGCAGGAAGTGCTTCATGCGCGCTTTGCTGTAGTCGCAGCTGGTCGTGCCATTGCTCACCGTGCAGGCCGCCGCGAACGCATTCTTGTCCCAGTAATACGAGTCGCGGTAGTTGAGGTAGGCATTGAAGGTATTCATGCCGCTCGGCGCCTGCGACACGCTGAAAGGTGCACCGGGCGCACCGGGCATGTATTCGGTGCGCTCGGTATGCCCGGCGGGATCGGTCGCCTGGATCGACAACTCCGTGGCATTGCCGTTGGCGCCTTCGGTGTGTGCGAAGGTGGTGGTGCCGTAGGGCGTTGTCATCGCCTGCACGAACAGGGCGCTGTCGTAGGTGAAGGTGGAGGTCATGCCGATCGCGTCGGTGATCGACACTAGACGCCCTTGACTGTCGTAGGCCAGGGTTGCGTGGCGACCGAACGGATCGGCAATGCCGGTGACGAGCAGGGGCGCGGTGCTGTTGCCGTAGGTGAAGGTGGTCTGCTGGCCGATCGCGTCGGTCACTGTGACTAGGCGATGCTGGTTGTCGTAACTTAGCGTGAGGGCATTGCCCTGCGCATCGACGATCCGGGTGAGGAGCACCTTGCGCGGGTAGGTAGTCGCGCCGTCCGGCATGGCGAAGACGTCCTTGCTGCCATCGGCGTAGCGCAGTTCGTAGCTGACCGGGTTGCTGGAGGTCATGACCAACACCGCGCCGTTGTCCGGTTCGGGCGAAAACGCACCGGTGGTTGCGTTGTATCCACTGTAGGGCCAGCCGCCGCCGCCCGAGACATAGCGCAGCACCTGACTGCCTGGGTTGCTCGGATCATCCTGGATCCAGCTGATCCAGTTGAGCGTCCACTTCTGCCCGACGCTGAAGGTATCGAACACTACCGGCTGGTCGGCTTCGCGCTCGTTGTAGGCAATCGTGGTCTCCACCGTCGGTCCCAGCGGCGGGGTGTAGCCAATCGGTGTATCGCGGATGTTGAGGCCAGCGAGCAGCGATTTGAAGGAGTACACCGGCATGCCATGGGCAGACCCGCAGCTATTGCTGTCGGCGCTGTCGCACGGCGCGTTGGCATTGGGATCGTTGGCCTGTGTGACGCCAGCCCACGCTTGCATCGTGGTAATGACCAGGATCATCGTTAAAAGTAGCTTGCTCAGCGTCTTCATAAGGTTCTCTCTATCCATGCGAGCGACGTTCGGTGAACCAACGCCGTTGAATCAGTGAAGGGGGAGAAGCGAAATCGGATCGATGCGTGTGCTGGGAGAAACAGGCCGCCCCGAGGTGGTGCTGACCTGCTGGCCGTCGGTGTGACGAAACGCACCTTGCCGGTAGCGCGCCAAACAGGCGCCATCGCCTTTCTGGCAAAGCACTGCCACGCAACCGGTCAGATCGTGGAAGAGCGTGAGGTCGTCGGCACTGCCGGTGGCGGCTTCGTCGTGCGCGGCGTCGTGCGGGGCGTAACGCACCAGATCGCCCACGTGATACGGCGCGGCGGTGAATTCGGTGCGCAGCATGAAGAGCGTTAACGACTGGTTGGTTGTTCCCTTGGGCACGTTGATCGTCACCATCTGCACATCGTGCAGGTAGGGTGTTATCGAAACGGGCAGGCTTTTCCAGTAGCCGTGCGACTTGGCCCAGTGGAAAACCTGGTTCATGTCCGCCGGCGTGCCCACGCTCGCGAGCCGGCCAATGACCAGGTGAGGATAAGCGCCGTCGACGAGCAGGCCACAACGATCAGCACTGCAAATGGGCTGCAAAGGTTTGCCATCCGCCGCGCGTGCAGCGCGGTTGAGCAAAAGCAACAAGGTGAGCGCCAGACCTGTGGTCACCTTGCGCCAATGGCGTCCACAAACCTCAAGACCTGTAGTCTTGACCGGGCTACGGAACGATTTCATGCCCCTTGTCTTCCCTGACATCAGCGACTCCCCAGGCCCTGATTCGATGATGTCGCCATGAGCCGCATCGCGGCAGGCGATCACACGCACTATCTCTTCGCCTGCGCATAGACGTCAACAAGCAAGATCTTGCGCCGAGATGAACTGTCCTGCTATCGTCTCATCGACCTCAGTGCCTCATCGGCAACGCCATAGGCGACGCCACAAGCCCTCGTCCGTAGCCCCGCCGCACCGCACAGATACACGGCACTGAATCTGTCGCGGCCTAAGGTAGATCTGCTGCACACCCCAGCCCATCGCCAGCATCATGGCCATGACGCCGACGAGACGAAGCAGCAAAACCGGTACGGGCAGCGGCGAATGCGAGGCCAGGTACCATGCCTCAAGCAATTCGAATCCCAGGAAGCCCATGACGATACGGCCGAACAAGGCCAAGCCGCGCAGGGATGCCGCAAAGTGCACGCTTTCGCTGCCAAAACGAAGCGAGTGTGTAAACAGTAGCAGGCGTATTTCCCGATCCGTGAGGTCGGCTTCATGCTTCAGACGGATCAGGTTTTGCCGATCCAGTTGAGGCCGATCACATCGGAAGCGCGTACGGAAGGCCCGTTCTTCTTCCTGTGCCAAGCGGTCACGAGCCTCCAGCGAGAGCACCTCCGCATCCGCCGCGCCTTCGCGGACGGCATCCACCAACTCGGACTTCAATTGGTTCCACTTGATGTCGTGCTCTTTCATGGACGAACTACTCCTGGGAAAAAGAATGACGGAACGGTACGAGTGCCCATCTTGCTCGGGTCGTTCGTTCATCGGCGCACCGCGATGGCGAGTAGTTCCTTCACCTGTCCCGGCTCCACACGCCCCTTCTCGGTACTCAGAGCATAGGCAGCCTTCAGTATCCGCAAACGCATGGCTGGCTTGAGCTTCTTGCTCAATGTGGCTAGCTCGGTATCAACGCATCGGATGATCTGATCGACGAGCGCGAAGTCCATCGTGCGCGTGGCCGCTTTGATCGGCTGTTCACCGGGACCAGCCAGTAGCCAGACCGGATCGATACCGTAGGTCTCGTACAAGGCACGAAACAACGCGACCGGCATCTCACGTTCGCCGCGCTCGTAGTTGGCATACGCACGCAGTGACAATCCCAGGGTATCGGCGAAGGCGCCTTGGCTCAGGCCGGTGCTGGCCCGCACAGCTACCAGTCGTTGACCCATAGCAGCGTTTTGTTCTGGCGTTGCAATGCTACTCATATATGCCTATATTGAGTCTCATACATGCCGTAGAGGGTAACGACTTGCGCCACGAAAGGAAACGCCATGAACGGATCAAGGCACGCCTGCGGCAGGCGGGCAGTTCATTGGCGCAAGTGGCGAGAGAACTCGGCGTGCAGCCGACGACTGTCACCTCGGTGAGCCAAGGATATCGGCGCTCGCAGCGTATAGAGGCACAGATCGCGACCACGCTCTCGACGACACCCGATCAGCTCTGGCCGGATCGCTACCCGGTGCTCCAGCGCGCCGCCCCGCCTTCGCCCACAGGAAACGCCTCGCCCGGAACCGCCATCGGTTAACCCACCCCGAACCGCGAGCGCAAAAAGGGCCAGCGTCTGCAAACGCCAGCCCTTTGAGATTGCCATTGTCGAGTGACCACCGACGTACGCATTCTCATGCGCCCCCGCCGATCCTGTCAACCGCGCCGCCCTGAACGGCGGCGCGACGGACGGCAGCGCTCGCCCGATCCCCTCCGCATGAGAATTTGACATGGTTCTGAAGAGCTTATGCCGGCTATTGCTGATCACCGACCTGTCCAACCGCAAGGTCGGACAGATCTGCCATGTGCACCATCACACCGCCGGCCGCTACCGCGACCGCCTGCGAGAAGAAGGGCTGACCTGGGAACGTGTGAGCGAACTTTCCGAAGAAGCGCTCGATGCGCGCCTCAACAACGGCCGTGAGCGGATACGAAAGAAGTTCGTGGAACCGGACTGGTCTCACGTCCATCAGGAGCTTTCCCGCCCCGGGGTGACGATCACGCTGCTGTATGAGGAATACGCCTCCTCACTCGACACCGAGCCCATGTCCGATCGGGAATTCCGGCGACGCCACGACCGCTACAAGCGCACGCTCGGCGTGGTCATGCGCCAGGTGCGACGCCCGGGCGAAGAACTCTTCGTCGACTACTCGGGCAAGCGCCCCTCGATCACAAATCCCGACACCGGCGTGAAGACGCCGGCGGAATTGTGGGTCGGCGTCCTGGGCTCCAGCCGCAAGACCTTTGCCTATTGCACGGCGACGCAGCAGTTGCCCGACTGGATCGATGCGCATGTGCACGCGTTGGCGTTCTTCAGTGCCGTCCCGCTCTACCTCGTCCCCGATAACCTCAAGTCCGCCGTGGTCAGCATCTCCCGCAAGGATGGCCACTACATCAACCCCACCTACCAGGCCTTTGCCGACCACTACAACCTGACGGTGATGCCCACCCGCGCGCGCAAGCCGCGGGACAAGGCGGCCGTCGAAGGTGGTGTTCGCCTGGCCCAGATGTGGATCCTTGCGCGGCTGCGGAACCGCACGTTCTTTTCGCTCCCCGAACTCAACCAGGCAATCGACGAGCTGTTGGTACGCCTCAACAGCAAAGGAATGCGCACGCGTGGCGGCATGAGCCGAAACGAGTTGTTCGAGGAGCTGGATCGGCCAGCGATGCGC
This sequence comes from Rhodanobacter sp. FW106-PBR-R2A-2-24, assembly GCF_058789615.1. NCBI lineage: Bacteria > Pseudomonadati > Pseudomonadota > Gammaproteobacteria > Lysobacterales > Rhodanobacteraceae > Rhodanobacter > Rhodanobacter sp. FW106-PBR-R2A-2-24. Next base: position 60,118 of record NZ_JBYTBV010000001.1, on the reverse strand, counting down.
GCGCTGCCGGTGCAGCCCTACGAGTATGCCGAGTGGAAGATTGGCGTCACGGTTCCGCAGGATTACTGCGTCGTCTGGGAGCGCAACTACTACTCAGTGCCTTTCAGCCTGGTGGCGCGCAAGGTCAATCTGCGGGTCACGACGACCACGGTCGAGGCGTATCACCGCGGGCAGTTGGTGGCCACGCATCGCCGTTCGTTCGGTGTCGATGGCGTGTTCATCAAGAAGGAGCACCAACCGCCTGCGCACCGGCTGTACGGTGAAGAGCAGATGGCAGAGCTCGTCGCCTGGGCGGAAACCGTCGGGCCGTCTGTCCACCAGTTCATGCAGCAACACCAGCAAGCCCATTCCGCTGCCGCCTCGATGCAGGCCTTCCGCGGGCTCAAACGGCTGGCCCGAGACTTCGGCACGGAACGGCTCGACCGAGCCTGCGCGCGGGCCCTGCGCATGCGCGCGATCACCATCACCTCCGTCCGCTCGATGTTGTCGCGCGGCATCGAGAACACACCGCTGCAAGACGACGCGGCGGCCAACGACCCCATCGCACCGCACCAGAACGTGCGCGGCGCCACCGACTACGAATAGGGGATACCTCATGTCACACCTGCAAACCATCGAGCAACTGCGCGACTTGCACCTCGCCGGCATGGCCGAGGCGTTCGCCCACCAGATGAGCGATACCGTGTTCGCCAGCGTGGCTTTCGAGCAGCGCGTACAAATGCTGGTCGAGGCCGAAAAAGCGCAACGTGACAACCAACGCTATCAGCGCCTTCTGAAGAACGCCAAGCTCAAGGTCATCGCCGCACCCGAGGAGATCGACTATCGGCCGGGGCGTGGTTTGGACAAAGCCGTGATGGCGGATCTGCTGACCGGCTTCTGGATCGGCGCACACCGGAATGTGCTCATCACCGGCGCCACCGGCACTGGCAAGACTTGGCTCGGCTGCGCCCTCGGCGTCCAGGCCGCGCGCTTGGGTTTCACGGTTGCGTACCGCCGAACCGCCCGGCTGCTGGAAGAGATGGCCATCGGGCACGAGGACGGAACCATCGCGCGACAGCGCAACCAGCTCAGCAAGGCGCAACTGCTGATCCTCGACGACTTCGGGTTGACCGCGCTGACGAATCGCGGGCGCTCGGATCTGCTCGAAGTGCTGGATGATCGGGTGGGCAGCGGCGCCACCATCATCCTGGGTCAAATGCCCGTCAAGGATTGGCACTCCTACATAAACGATCCAGCAATGGCCGACGCGATCCTCGATCGGCTCGTCCACAGCAGCGTTAAGCTGGATCTGAAGGGCGAATCCATGCGGCGGGTGAAAAACCGCAGCGGTCAGTAGACTGCCTGCGCCGGGCAGCGAGGTGCCGGCGGTGGATAGTCTGTTGGCGAAGCTGGATAGCGCCGCAGGCGACGGTGGTCAGCTGGGTTGCCGGCCGCGGTCAATCGCTGTGGCAAAGGTGGTTAACCGGCTGGCGTTTTGCAGTCTGTCGCCCGCCAAGCCGGGGGTGGCGGACCGCATGCGTTGGGCTATCGGCCACGTCACGGTGTCGGCGTCCAAGGCGACTAACGGTGACCGCAAGTTGAGTTTCAGCTCGACACGTTCCCGCGGCTACCAGGCCGCAGCGTTCGTCCTGCTCTGGTCACCGACCACGAAGGTGTTCGCTGGGAACGATGAGGTTCAGGTGCACGACTACCTTGCGGCGCTCGCCGTTCGGTTCAACGTCGTCGCGTGGCCGTACATCATCGTGTCGACGATCGCTCGTCGGCTCGGTGGTCGTAAGGTCGTCCGCCAGTTGCTCGCGCCGCTGCCCTCGATCGTTGAGGGTTGGGACGCTCTGTACCTGGAGCTGACGACCGGTGGCCCGCATGTGGTCGTCGTCGAGAAGAAGTCCGGCTCAACGGTCATCGGAATCTTCAAGTCGGGATCGGCGACGTCACGTCACGGCACATACCCCGATTTGTTTCTCGCGCAATCCTGTGATATCACCAAGGACGGACGGGCTATTCCGAACCCTGATTCACGCGGCATTTTCATCAGGGGGAGTGAAGTGGCCACGATCGCGTTGTGGAACGGATCACAGGAGCGGGTACACGATGGCCAGTCGACTGCACGGTCTATGGAAGGAGGTGCGAGCCATGATGAAAAGTGACGCGCACTACTCTGCTGCACTGTCCTTTACCGGTGCCTGGAAGCCGCCGTCGGCAGTGGCGCAGCTACCCGCTGTTCCACTTAAGGTCAGCTGCGCCGCGATGGGGATCGATCCCTCGAAGGTGACTTCCGAACCGCTCTTCAAAGCGGCGAAGGTGGTCAGCAGCTTCAGCCTCGCGCTCTCAACCACGGACTAGAACGTCACATCCACCACAAACCACGGGTAGCCTCGCGCTTCCCGTGGTTTTTTTTTGCGCGCGGGCGGGCCATGTTGTCGGTGTATTTGACGCCGATGCGGTGCAGCCCTACGGGCGCCGCTCTGCGCCACCCTGGCCATGCGTGCTGCGCACGTTCGAAGTAGGGGGGAGTTAGTGACGACGCGCCATTCTGCTGGCTGCGCGCTGCTCTAGCTTGCGCACTACCTTAGGGAGCGCTTCCTGGAGGCCCAACAGCGCGCGCCATCCCATCAGGTACTCGGCGCTGTCGGAGTCGTCGGTCGACGCGTGTCTTCCAGGCGTGCATACCGCCATGACCACCACGACGGCGCCAAGCTCTCGGGAAATGTCGGGCGTGTCGAATGCTGTGCATAGGTGGGGTAAGGCTACCTCCGGGTTCCATCGTGGGCCAGCGTTCCACGGAGGCAACGGTACGGCCGGCGGTGGCAACACGTCGCGATCAGCGCCCTTATCCCTCATCGCATTGATGAGTCCAGGCAGGCCGTCCGTCAGCGCCTGGAGCAGTTCAAGAGGAAGCATAACGTTAGCGCGACTGCCTTCCTTTCCGCCAAACGTTGCATTGGCTCGGACGTGGAAATTGACCAGCACGGCCTCGCCATAGGGATCGGCTTCGCCAAACGACACACCCTGTATTTCGTCAAGCTTCGCGTATTCCGAGCTCATGCTTGCTGCCTTTCCTGCTACTGGAAATAGTGTCTTCCGGGTCGATGCCCACCTGGGTCTCGCAAGTTTGAGCGGATCGTTCGGCAGGTTCAATCGGCGCATAAGTTGCCGCTTGCGGGCTAACGGTCCCGTAGTGATGGAGCTTCCGAGCTTCCTTCAGCCTCCACAGTTGGAAGGCAACGCCATGAAGGCGGTAACCTCCCACTAATAGCCGTGGTTCATTTCGTTGCCGCCGCCTCTCATTGGCCGCATCGGTGGTGGGCGCGGCCTGGGTGTTCTGCAGTGTTTTGCGAAATGCGTTCCCGGGCTTCACTGATCGCCCCGAACAGGGACTCGTTGGTAATGACGAGGGCGCGGGTTGGCAGCCGCAGCTCAAACGGCCCGTTTTCGTCGCGCGCGATGTCCGCATCCTCAGATGCGACGAAGGTGACGGCCTCGATCAATGCGTCGCCGACCGCACAGAGGTAGAGCCAGTCACCGAGGAGGTGCTCCGTTCGTTGGTGCCGGTCGCACCAACCGGCCAATTCCGGTACGACCGCCAGAAGTCCGTCCTTGATCTGCGCCACCACGTCACCGGTCGTTTCGTAGTCGAGCTCTTCCATGCGGCGCTCGTTTGCGTGGTGGTTCACGACGTCCGTCGCGCCCGCCAAGAACGCGATCTCGAGGTCGAACCAGATGCCAAATAGTGCAATGACCTCGTTCTGAGCGGGGCGCTCGCCTGGCGCAGCCCGCATCCAGCAACAGCCCAACTCGCGTGCGCGGACCGTAACGGACTCCATCGCAGCCGCTCCGGCGGATACGTCGGTGGCCAGGCGTTCGCATTCCTGATAGAGATCGCGGGCCATCTGAATTAGGTTGTTCGGTTCGACCATCGCGATGGCGCTCCCATGGTGACGTCCTGCCGCGCGGTGTATGCGATGATAGGGTACCCGCAAGCAGCACTGTGCTTCGCGCGGTCGCACTCTGGGACTCGACCCGTCTGGCAGCCTTCGGTTCGACATTGAGGCGCCCGTTCGGATCAGGGGGCTCCGATTCCGGGTGGAGGGGCGTGGGCCTTCAGGTTCTCTTGCTCTTGGCGCCGGCTGGATCGGACTGGCGGGGTGGGGTGCCGTGGAGCGTGCGCACCAGCGTGTCCAGGCGGTCGCGTTCTCGGGTGACAGCGGTAAGGTCCGCATTGGCCCGCTCAAGCTGCGCGCGCTGGCTCGCGGCCGTCTCGCCCAATTCGGCCAGGCGAGCATTTGAGTCTGCAACCATCCGCTGCGCGAGGGCTTGCGCGTCGGCTTGCGCGTGCAGGCGATGTTGCAGGTCCCTTAGTTGGCGTTCGCGTTCGTCAAGGCGCTGACGGGTGTCCGCCAGCTGCGTGGAGAGATCCTCCATCGCGACCTTCCGGTGCTCGCGGTCTGCCGTCACCACCGCGAGCCGCTGGGTCACTTCGGCGGTCTCGGCGGCGGCGGCGGCGGCGGCCCGGGTCGCCGAGAGGCGCTCGGCGGCCAGCGTCTCGGCGAGGGCGGCGCGGTCGGCCTGCAGCTGCTCGAGGCGGGTGGCGAGGGCTGTGCCGTGGGTGGTGGCTGCGAGGGCTTGCTCGCGCAGTGTGTCGCGCTCTGCGGTCAGTCGCGCGATATCTTGGGCTTGGCCTCGCTCGACGTGCGTCAGGGACTCAATATGCTCCCGGGCGCGTGCCAGGTCGGACTCCAGGCGCGTCAAGGCGCGATTGCGCTCCTCGGCGGCCGCGGCGAGCTGCTCGCGCTGGCGCGCCAGTTCGGCCTGCGCAGCGGCGAGGTCGGCTTCCCGGGCAGCGACAGCCGCATTTTGGGCCTGGCGAGCATCTTCCAGCGCGGTCTGCTCGGCACGCTGCTGCAGCGAGGCTTCACGGCGCGCGATTTCGAGCACGCGTTCCCACATCTCCTGTGCCTCGCGCGGTACGTCTGAGGGTGGCGCAGGGATGAAATGGTTGTCGAGGAGGCCTGCGTAGAAGCGCTTGAGTAATGGGTGAATGTGCGTCGGCGAGCCGCCGCCGGCGACGTCGCGAATCAGCTCCATCGTGGGCTGTACGCCCAGCTGCAGCGCCCGCCAGGCGATGTCGTCGACCGCGGCATCCGTGAGGGTGGTCCGATCGGGGTTGGCCCGTGCGTACTCCGCCTTCAGCGTGTCGCGGGCCTTGGCTTCCATCACGCGGCGCGATTCCGTTTCGGCGTCCGCATCGGCTTTCGCGAAGCGCGTACGCAGGTACAGCGGCAGCATGAGGGAAGGGCGCATGGCTAGGCTCGGGTGTGCCTCGTGGAGGCCGCGACCCAGCGGGCAGCCGATAGCGACGTAAAGTGCGCCACCACCGAGGATCCCGCTGCGCCATGCCAGCGCCGAGTCACTCAAGGGCGTGGCCGACAACAGGAACACCGAGTCGAGCAGGCCGTGAGCGTGCCGGATGAATGTCAGTGTCGGCTGGGCCACCGCTAGTTGCGTGTCGCCGATTTTGAAGTGCAGGGCGCCGGTCTGGGTTTGCACGCGAACATCGCTCAGCGCGCCCATGCGCCCGCCTTCAGCGACGTCTCGCCCGAACAGGACATCGCCGGTGGCTGGGCTTCCGCCAGCATCGGCGCTAGCCACCCCACTGGCGGCGAGTCCCGCCAGCACCGCGGCGATTTGCTCGGCATTCGTGAGGGGCTCGTGCTCGAGGATGGTGGCCGGCCGCGCTTCAGCGACAGCGTCCACCCACGGCTGGGCGCGCTCAAGGTCGGCGGTTCGTGTTTTCGAGTTGCTGGTCATCGTGGTTTGTGCAGCATATCGTGGCGTATGATCACGTTTTATCGCATCATGGCGTTCGCTACAAGCTACCAGATACGGCGCCCGTATGCTCGCAGCATATCATCCGCCCCTAAATGAGCAATAATTACAGTTATTGCCCAATGGGGATGTTGTAAGGTGGATAAGATGGGCGCATACTCTGAGCCGAGCCGGTACGTTGGCCGGCACGGAGAACGAAATGACAACCCAGGCGGCCGAACGCGAGTCGTGGGTGGCGATGGAAGTCGCTGCGCGCGGTGGCGTGAGCTATGACCGTGGTGCCCTGGACGAACTGACTGGCGGCGCCGAGGTTCCCGAAAGCACGACGATGCGCGTGCTCTGGCGCGCCGGGCGCCTGACCTCCGCAGTGATCCAGCAGCTGCAAGGTATCGCCGACCGCCTGGTCACGCGCAACGTGCACGCGCACGCCCGTCGTGTGATCGAGGGCTACTGGGACATCAACCCCTCCGCCCGGCACCTGTACTTCGTTTACGAGCGTCAGGGCCGCCGGGTCCGCGCGGTACCGAGCCAGGACTACGAAGCGCACGCCCTGGCGTGGGCGGAGATGCACCTGCCCGAGCGCCCCGCGGACGAAACCGGCGTGCTCATCGAGCTGCTGCGCAGCCGCACAGACGAGCCGCTCGCGGTCGTCTGGCAGGGGCTGCGCGACACACTGGATCGGGACGTGGTAATCACGCCGCCACCTGTTGAGGTGGCCACAAGCGTCAGCGGCCCGACGGTGGTCATTCAGACCGACCCTGCGGAGGCGCGCCGCGCGAGCCTGCTGGCCCTGGGCTGGCCGACGTCCGCCGAGGTCGCCGCGCGCGCCGGCAGCCAGTCGCGTAACCCCGGGCAATGGGCCAAAGACAAGCGCGATGCCGGGCAACTGCTGGGCGTGTGGGACGGCGCGGCGCGCACCTTTCGCCATCCGGACTTCCAGTTCGAGAGGGACGGTCGGCTACGCTCGGAGGTCAAGACGCTGCTGGCGGCGCTGGGCGAGCATCCCGACTGGACCGCCGAGGCCGACGCCAACGGCTGGCGACGGGCGTACTGGCTCTACCAGCCGTTCCGCTCGCTGAGTCGAGCCGCCCTCGCCTTCGCCGGGACGTATCCGGACGGCCAAGGCTCCGCCTTGCAGGACGATCCGGAGGGCGCCTTCGACTCCTTGAGGACGCTTCGGGAGGCCTACGCGGATCCTGAGGCCCAACGTGCACGGACACCGGCCGAGGTGTTTGCGGAGGATCCTGCCGCCGTGATCGCGCTCGCCAAGAAGGCGGCGGCAGCCGCCCGCCCCGACACGGATGCCGAGGGGAATTGGCGTGGCCCATAACGTCCTGGATCGCGTCAAGCTGCTACCCCTGGTCGCGCGCACGTACATTCGCGTGTTTGAACCGGCCTATGGCGACGTCCTGAGCGCCAACCCCAACGCTTCCGGTCGGCTGTCCCTCAAGCAAGACAACCCGCGCGGCGCCACACACGCCGCGTCGTGGTACATCGCCGAGACCCTGCGCGCCGCGATGTGGGAAACCGTGCTGCGGGACGTCGATCCTGACGACGAGGGCGGCGTGTTCCTCGACCTGCGCGTCCTGGCCAAGTACGCCGTGCAGTCCGTGAAACTGCTCAAACCGGGCGCTGTTCTGCGTCTGGAGCCGGCCGCGCGGCGGCACGTGATCGCCTTCAACAACCACCGCCTCAACAGCGAGTGGGACCACCACCTGACCACGGCCATCTACGAGACGACCCACGTCATGGCCGGCCTCGCGCAGCTGCAATGCCGCGCGGCTGATCCCGCCGTGGAGTTGCCCGGCATCTCCTGGCGCTCCCGTCAGGCCGATGCCGATCTGGCGTACGTGCTCTATGTCCCGCCGTGCCCCACACCCCAGTGGGCCGCCGTGGACGATCTGGTGCGCCTCGACACACCGGCCGGGCACCAGTTGATCCGCAGTGTCCTGGCTCAGGACCAGATGGTCTGGCTGAATGACCCCGGTACCTCCGGCGGCACGCCGCCGCCGGGTGCGATATGACCGACGTAGGCCAGACACTCCTGGTGGTGGACGCGCTGCACGGCCTGCAGCGCGTCGAGCCGGTCGGGCCGGTGGCGACGACGGCAGCGGCCGATGCCGAGGACGTCCTCGATCGCCTGACCCGCTGGGCGCGCGAATTTGCCCGCGGCCAGGCCGACGCGACGCTCAAGGCCGTGCGCGCCGACTGGGGACAGTACATCGCCTGGTGTGACGGCACGCGCCATCCCCCGCTGCCGGCGTCGCCCGACCAGTTGGAAGCCTTCCTGACGAACGCGGCGCAGCGTGGCCGCAAGCGCACGACACTCAAGCGTTACGTCTACACCGTGGGCCTGATTCACGAAGCAGCCGGTCTCCCGAACCCGGCCAAGAACCCGCTGTGGGGTCCGAAGTGGGCGGCGCTCGGCAAGGCCCTGTCGCGCCGCAAGGACGCGCTCGGGCGTCCCGACAACGGCAACCTCAAGAAGCAGGCCGGCGCGCTGGGCAAGGACGACGTGGCGACCGTGCTGGCCTCCCTTGGCGATGGCCTGCACGATCTCCGCGATGCGGCCCTTCTCGCGCTGGCCTCCGACACCCTGCTGCGCGAATCCGAGTTGGTATCCGTGTGCGTGGAACACTTCCTACCGCAACGCGCCACCGGCAGCTGGACGTTGTGGGTGCCGTTCTCCAAGACCAACCAGGATGGCGAAGAGGCCGACTACCGTTACGTCCACGCCGCCACCATGGCGCGCGTGCGCGCCTGGCAGGCGGCCGCCGGCATCGAGGACGGACTACTCTTCCGCCCGATCGGCGGCCGCCCACGCCAGGGGCACGACGCGGGCACGCCGGGGGAGCTGGCGCCGATTGTCGCGTTGAAGCCGCGCGAGGTCGCGCGGATCTTCCGCCGCCGCGCCCAAGCCGCGGGCCTGGAGCATGCTGCGGCGATCTCCGGGCACTCCACGCGCATCGGGACTGCTAACGACCTGATTAACAACGGCGCGACGACTGCCCAAATTCAGAACGCAGGCAACTGGAAGAGCGCCGAGATGGTCAGCGCGTACACCCGCCGATCGCAGGCCGGCAGCAATGCTGTTGCCCTGCTGCGCAGGCGAAACGACGATGGCCGCGGGACGAAATCCCGGGCGGACCCCTGATACGTGAAAAACTGGCCGCGTACCGCCGCGGTGGCCAAGCTTCCAAGGACAGTACCAAGTGAAGGACGCACCCATGACGAACCGAGAAGATCGCCTTCCGAAAAGACCGCCTTTGCTGCCCAGGAGGCCTTGGCGTGGTACCGCTGAGGCACTCAACCGAAAAGGATGTATTGGCATGACAATAGAACTCCATGCCGGCGGTCGTGTTCAGTTTCTCGGCCCGCAACAGCGCTGGGACGCTGGGCCCAGCGACGAAAGCAAGGGCGTGCTCGAGACTGCGTTGTTCGCGGGACAGCGGATGATGGCCATCACCGACGATGCGGGCGGCTTCGAACTGCACTACCTAGGTTTCGCGACCGGTGGTTTCCGCACGATGGACATCGCGAAGCATGCGGCGCCGGAGTTTGCCCGCCGCGTTCTTGATCGCATGCGCGAAATGGTCGCCGATTGATGATGGATGCAAACACGGTTGCCATCGCCAAAGCGCTCGCCTTACGCGCGCATCCGGCATTCTCCAGTGGCTTTGGCCGTGAAGCTCTCGGACCTCGCCGACAACGCGGCACCAGATCGCCTGGCCAAGCTGCCCAGGGCCGTTGCGGAACGCCTCAGCGCGAAATACGAGCACGCTCGCGCCGCGCTGGGGCGGGCCTCGGGCTGAGCCGAACCAGTGTCCGTCCTACGCGGTTGCCACACGGTCACCGCGGGACGAGATCACACCGGGCGCTCGACGACCAACCGACTGCGGTAAGCCACGATGACGCGTTGTGCGGCTTGGGCGATGGCGAGAAAGCTCGCCCTGAGCTCCGCGCCGTGCGCCATCGAACCAGCGGAGGCCTTCAGCTTCGCGCAAGCCTCCAGGAGCGCTTCGCTCCCTGTCGGGATGACCATGTTTTTGAGTGCGTGGATCTGCTCGAACCCAGCGGCTACGGGCGTCGCTGCGTCGTCGATGGTGCACCCGGCCATCGCCAGCTCAAGCTCATTCACCAGCGAGTCGGCGTACTGGATCCCCGCTGCTCGGTTGAGGTTGGCTAGGGTGTCCAGCTGGGAGTCCGGGAGGACGGCCAAATTGATGGCAGAAAACTCCATAACGATCTTAAGCGTCCTTCAACACGAAACGGCAACGGGCGGTTTTCGCAATGGTAGTACCACAGTGGCCGACAGACCTTGCTGTCAGTCGCGGTACGCCGGCGTACGGCCACTTAGCGTCGTTACGGTATGATCGGCGACAAGTCGACCTCCTGGGGGGGCGGGCGACCTAGACCGACCTCACAGGCTATTCAGCGCGGCACCCAGCACGTTGATGCCGAATGGCTTGTGGAGCACGGTCACGGCACCAAGGTTTCTCACTTGGCTCTCAATGTCCGGGGATGTGTCTGCTGTCATCACGACGACCGGGATCTTGTGCGCGGAGGCAACCAGCCTGGCCTGTAGGGACGTCAAGAACGCAGCGCCGTTGATCGTCGGCATGTGGAAGTCAACGATGATGCAGTCGAAAGCCATCTGATCGAGAAGAGCCAAGGCCGCCACAGCGTCATGCGACACCACGGCCCTATGATCCAGAGATTTGAGTGCTTCTGTAATGAAGAAGGTGTTGGATACTACGTCGTCAATCACCAAGACCCACATAATGCGTGCACTCGTAGTTGAGTAAAGCGATCACGATCCGGCAACCACCGTTCAACGCGACGAGCTATGGAATGAACATTTTACGCCAACTGGAAGGCAAGGTCTGCATCAACCCCGATCGCCGCGAGCTTAGCCAAGCCTACCTTCGCGTATTCATCTTCGTCGGATGCATGGCCTACTGCTTTGCACAGTACGACACGGCCTATCTCCGCGAGATCACCTTTTTTGCCTTCGTCGCCACGCTCTTCTGGCTCGGGATGGCCTGGCGGAAGGTCGGACCGGACAAGGTCCGTCATATCGGCGCTCTCGTGTACGACTGCGGGATCATCGGCCTTGTGATGATCGGCTTCGGCAGCGGCATGATGGGCATGTTCGCGGTGCTCCTATGGGTCAGCATCGGCTACGGCCTGAGATATCGGTCGCCGCTCTATCTGAAACTTGGAATGATCCTGACCAGCGCGACCTTCGTCGTGTCCGCGATGTTGACGCACTGGCAGGAGCTAGTGGTCTTTTCGACCCTATTGGTTACCTTGATCATCATCCCACTGGCGCTCATGCGCCCAATGACTGAGATGATCAATCTTCTCGACCGCTTGGCATCTACCAACAAGATGCTGGATGAGGCCAACAAGACAAAAATCCGCTTCATCTCGGACGTGAGCCACGACCTTCTCACACCGGTAAGCTCGATTATCGGCTATTGCCAACTCGCCCAACCTTCCATCGAAGGGATTCGCATCAGTGCGATCCAGCTGACGCGACAGATCCGCGCCATCATCGGACGTTCCGCTGCCGAAGACCTCAGTTTCGACGAACCTGAGGAGGCCTTCGTTCCGGCCGAGCTCCTGAAACAAGTCGCCGCGATCGTCAAGCCGCTGGCAGAAAGCCGAGGGATCCGAATCGAAGTCGTGAACCGCGCGAGGCTAGGCACCTTTTTCGGCGGCTACGACTCGCTGTCGATCTGCCTGATGAACCTCGCCAATAACGCCGGCAAGCACTCCAAGGGAACACAGGTGACACTTTCGGTCTCGGAAGAGCCTGGAGGGCTGCTCTTTGAAGTTGCCGACGATGGTGTCGGCATCGCGCCTGCTCTGCAGAAGCGAATTTTCGACCGTTTCCACCGTGGCGCGGCCAGTTCAGACATCGACGGCCTCGGGCTGGGGCTTGCCATCGTCAAGGATACTATCGAGCGAATCGGCGGCCGGGTCGAACTGAGCAGCGGCCACCTCGGCTCGACGTTTCGGCTCCACGCGCCAGCGACCATCCTCGACCGATTTGCGAGCCCACCCGGGGGATGGCCGAGATTCGTGCGAAAACGCTCACATGGTGCCTAAAGCACTGTTTCCATTGAATTAGCTGGCCTGAGCTAAAATCGGCAAGATCGAAGAATTCCTGCTAATCGCGGCGGCACACCGAAACCGCCCCACTTGCTGTCAGGCCGGTCACCCTGGCTGCTCGGGTATGGCAGGTGGCGCTGACGTGGAGGCAAGCTGCAGCTTGGACAAGACCTCTTCCAGCGTGCCCAGCCGAGCCTGCGTTGATGCGGCTCGACCCTCGGCGTCCTGCCGCGCCACCCTTTCTTGATCGAGCGCCTGTGCGGCGGCTTCCAGGTCGAGGCGCGCGCGTTCGAGCGCCTGGACATCGTGGCTCCATGTCATGCGCAGGCTGGCCAGTTCCGTCACCAAGGGCTTGAGCGTGGCCACCTCGTCTTGCACTGCGCGCACGGCGCTTCGTGCCTGCTGCACTTCCTTGTCCAGGCGCGCGTTGTGTTCCGTCAGGCGCCCGTTGTCGCGATTGAGCTGCAGAAGTTCGTGATTTTTGCCCGTGAGGGCTTCGTTGGCCTGACGCAGTGCCACCTGCAGCTCCTGGATCTGGTGCTCATGTCGGCGCTGTTCCTGCTCCCGTTGTTCCTTCACGGACGTGCGGTAATGCTCCAGCGCCTCGCGGGCATGTGCGTGTTTCTCTTCCAGTGACTGCGCATGCGCTTCGTGCTCGGCTATGCGGGCGGTCAGGCCGCTGACCCGTTCCTCCAGTTGCCGCACTTGCAACGTCGCATCGAGCCGCGCCTGCCGCGTGGCGTCGTGTTGCGCCTGTTCGTCACGCAGCGCCGTCGCCGTGCGTTCCTGGTCGGCACGGATGGACGCCGCCTCCTGCCGCGCCTGGTCCAACTGGGCGGTCAGCTCTTTCCGCTGGGCCTCGAAACGGGCGGCTGCCTCAGTGATCTTGGCGTCAGCCTCCTCCTGGAGCCGTCCCGCCAATCGGCTAACCAGATCGGCCAAAGCGTCGCTGATCGGGAATTTGCCACCCACGCCGGCGGCATCCTCGGCCTCCAGTTCCTTGAGGTAGCGATGGATGGTCGTTTTCGAGCCAGTATTGCCCAACGCCACCCGCACCGCGTCGACCGAAGGGTGTTTTCCCTTGGCCAGCAAGGCGTTACGGGCCTTCTCGATCTCGGTCTTGTACACCCCGCCACGGGCCATCGCTGGGTCTCCTTGGTATTTCGTAACGCATTACATACCATGTTATTACGTAATACTTCAAGTGCGCGAGTGGGTGGGTTACGCGAGAAATCTAACACCGGATAATGGGAAGTTATCCGGTGTTAACACAATTTCTGGGGGGCGCACTATCGTCGATCATTACGATTCCGCCCCGAGCCGCGGCCCGGGGCCGAACCCGAGCTGCAACACTTGCCGTTCGACCACACAAGTCACCTTGGATTGGCGTCGCGTGCGAGCATGCAGACCACCAGTATCAATCACCGGACGCTTACGGTTGTCCCTGTAGGAGTGCAGGAAATAGGAGTCGTCGGCTTCCACCACAACTACCATGCCGTCCCCGGCAACCTGAAGCGTTTGGCAGGTTTCCGCAGCGAAGTCTGTCGCACTTGGCGACATGCCCTGCTGCGGCGCAGCCAGCGTCATCGACAGTCTTGGGAGCGCTTCAATCGTCTCGCTCGTCGCCCTGTGCTGTACTGTCGACAAATCCACCCGTATCCGGGGGTGCACTTCGCTGCGTCACGACCTTAGGCAAGAGCCGTATGCGGTAATGCCGCACGTACGGATCTGTGCGGAGGGCGTCGGGCAACCGGCGTTCCTACCGCAACCTTTGAGCCGCTGCAGACCATAGGCCTGACCGTTGCGAACCCAGCGACCCTTGGCAGCCAGGACAATGGGGGGGGCGTTCGGCAAGCGGTTCGGTCATTGCATCATGGCCAGTCAAGTCCTGGAGGTGGGCTTTGACTTGCTCGCGCTGGCGGGGCGTCAAGCTCGCCAGTTGCTCCAGCCAGCGGTTCAGTTCGCGGCCACGCATCGGTGGCTCCTGCGCCCGAACCCTTCGGACTTGCCGCAACCATGCCCTCAGGCCCACTCACAGCCTGAGACGTCACTACTCAATGCGAACAGCGCCTTACTTTTTCTACCGCCTACACGCAGCCACAGCGTCTGAATCAGAGGTAATTTGATACTCCACGGCATTCAAAGTACCAATCTGCACATTATGGTCATGAAAAAGACTACGGAAATCGAATGATGGCGTTGACCCAACGTATATGCCAACAACGCCCTTAGGTACTACGTAATGGAATAGAAAATTCGGCGAGGCATCAAAAACAACCCATAAGTTACCGTGTAACACGGAAACTATCTCGGGTGTTAATTTCGTATTTTTTGGGTCGCGACTAATTCCAATCTTGTCGCACTCACGAGAGAAAGAAAAAGCGAAGCCGTGATAATCTGTAAAACATGTTTCAGTGTTATTTCCGCAATCGTAAAGTGCAACAGCTTGCGAGTGTGAAAGACGGATAGTTCCTGTGCGGGCATTAAGTTCGATGTCGCTCCCATTTGATGCCGTGAAAATGGCATGGATATTGGAATGCTCACATTTTTTCTGTTGCGCAACAGCTGGAGTCAGGCCAGCTATGAGCAAAAAAACTGATGCAGTGTAACGTATCATGGCATGCAACCACCTGGTATCGAACAATTGAAAGAAGCCCCCACCGAACCGGCCATGGCGTTACCCGCAGAACTTGCGCCCCATTCACGCGGCCACTCAATTGTGGATGTCACCGGATATTTCTGCGTCAACCCCATTCCGAAGTGGGTTTCATGGCCGAGCTCATGAAATACTAAGGTACTGACTCCGGCGAGCGGCGATTGCTTGTACCAGCCCGCCGCTGTAGCGTACTGCGAAACAGCTGAAGCATTTAGGCCACTGTGCCCTGAAAACGAGCTTCCATTCCATATTCCGCCAGTTCCGCCTCCAGCCCCACCATTTCTGTAGTTCATATTGGACGTTACAGTGAACTTCGTTCCATTCCAAACAGCTTTAATCTCGGAACCAGTCATCGAGCCAATGACCTTTCCTTGCGAATTTACAATTTTCACGTTTGCATTGCCAGACAGCGCATTAATTTTCTTGTCATACCTGTTTAGCGCCCCCTCCAAAGATTTTTGTGCTTTCTTGGCGGCAGCCAAGGCTTTGCCCTTCAGGCCAGACTGTATATTGACCTTGCAACCTCCACCTTGCTTCTTGCTGTAATACTCCGCGCAACGGCCCGTCGGATCGGTAAACCGTACTGGATTGTTATTGGCATAGGCATACCGATTAAAGCTGAATATGTTGCCCGGTTCCGGGCCTACCGGGTCTTCGCTAAGGAACCGCCCCACTGGATCGTAGTGGCGCGCCTGCATGTACACCAACCCGGTCTCCAGGTCGTTCACATGTCCTGTGTAGCCCGGTCCATCGGGTCCCTGTCCGCTCACCAGCCCGCCGTACGGCTTGTAGTCGTAGCGCGCCAAGATGTTCCCCTGCACATCCGTCTTCGCCAGCACCGTGCCCTGCGGGTCGGTGTAGTAGAAGTGCATCGTGCGCGCCTGCGCGGCCATACCAACCCAAAACAGCGCCAAGCACACCCAGATCCCATTTAGTCGCTTCATGGCCTCGCTCCCTGCATGACGGTCAAGGACAACGGATCAGGTACGGCTGTACCGTTCCCGGTTTCAGCATCGCCGAGGTTCCATAGCTGCAGATCACCGTTACCAGCGACGATGCCCTCCATCCCGAACATCCGTTCGCGTTGCACGCCTTCACGCTGTATACATAGGTCCCAGGCATCACCGTCCCACCGTCATCCGCGCTCGTTGCCGACCCCGTATAGACTGTAATCAAGGGCGTCCCCGTGCCTGACGGTGCCCGCTGCAGGGTGTAGCTCGTCGCCGCACTCACCGCTGGCCAGTTCACTGCCCACCGACCATTCGGATAGTAAACATCAGTCGGGACCGAGACATACCCCGGCTCGGCCGGGATGATGGCGACCTTGATGGTCCCCGTTCCGCTCCAGGGACCGCAACCGCCGGCATTGCAGGCCTGCACCCGGTAGGTATACGTGCCGTCACCGATCCCGCTGATGGCATCGCTTGTCCCACCGCCGCTGTA
Organism: Rhodanobacter sp. FW106-PBR-R2A-2-24; assembly: GCF_058789615.1. NCBI lineage: Bacteria > Pseudomonadati > Pseudomonadota > Gammaproteobacteria > Lysobacterales > Rhodanobacteraceae > Rhodanobacter > Rhodanobacter sp. FW106-PBR-R2A-2-24. Next base: position 44,076 of record NZ_JBYTBV010000001.1, on the reverse strand, counting down.
GGCTGTGCCCCAGCTGCTTCCGCCATTGCTGCTCTGCTGCAACGTGTAGCTGGTCGCTGTACTGTCACCTCCCCAGCTCACCGTGTAGCTGCCCGTACTGCTGCTACCGGGCACGCTCAGGCCCGGCGCACTCGCCGGTGGGTGCGTGACCGTGGAGGTTCCAGTGCCGCTCCACCCGCTGCAGCCGCCTGCATTGCACGCCTGCACTCGGTATGCATAGGTCCCGTTGCCTTCACCACTCAGACCGAAGCCCGTGCCAGCGCCGCTATAGACCGTCGTCCAGCCGCCGCCATTGACACTCTGCTGCAGGGTGTAGCTCGTCGCCGTACTGACAGGACTCCAGTTCACCGTGTAGCTGCCCGTGCTGTTGGTGCCCGGCACGCTGAGACCCGGGGCACTCGTTGGGGGATGGGTCACGACCAACGTACCGCCTCTCGCCCAGGCCGTGCAGACCGAGTCGCCGGCCGTGTCGTTGCACGCCTGCACCTGGTAGGTGTAGTTCCCGTTGCCCAGATTGCTCAGGGCCATGCTGGTCCCGGTGCCGCTGTACACCGTGCTCCAGCTCGTGCCGCCGTTGCCGCTCTGCTGCAAGATGTAGCCGGTGACCGGCGAGGCGGCGGTCCAGCTCACCGTGGCGCTGCCCGTGCTGCTGGTGCCCGGCACAGACAACGTCGGCACTGGGATCGGCACCACGCCGTAGGCGGTGTTCACACTCACCGTCGCCGAGGTGCCCCAGCCACGGGTGCCGTAGCTGTTCAGCGCCTCGACCTGGTACACGTAGCTGCCCGTGCTCGTGCCCGGACGGCTGATCGAGGTCGCTGGCGTGTTGCTCGCCAAGGTCGTCCAGGACCTGCCATTGACCTGCTCCTGCACGATGTAGCCCGTCGCGCTGGCAGGGCTGCTCCAGCTCACGGTGTAGGTCCCGTTGACCGTACCGCCCGGCGTGCTGATCGTCGGGATCGCCGGCTGCACGCCCAGCGTGGGCGAGGTCGTCCACAGTCCGCAGCCACTGCTGGCACAAGCCTGGACCCGATACACGTAGCGGCCGCCGGCCAGCCCCGACAGCGTGGTGCTGCTCGCACTACCGCTGTAGACCGTGCTCCAACTGCCGCCGCCATCGCTGCTCTGCTGCAGCATGTAGCTGGTCGCATCCGGCACGCTGCCCCAGCTCACGCCCGTGCTGCCTCCGCTCGGGTTGGCGCTGAAGCTGATGCCGCCCGGCTGGGTCAGCTGCACGGTGGTGCTGTCGCCGATCAGCTTGGTGCCCAGGTACACGAAGTTCGTCGCCGTGGCCGTGGCCGGGTCGTACTGGTACATCAGCTGCCCGGCGTGGCCGTAGAAGGCGTACGTGGGATAGCTGGCACTGGTCAGCTGTTTCTCCACCCGTCGCCCCTCGGCGTCGTAGGCATAGGTCGCCACGCCCGGGACCGAGGTCAACTGGTTCTTCGCATCGAAGGTCAGCGTCGCGCCGTTGCGGGTGATCTCGTTGCCCCGGACGTCGTAGCCGAAGCTGTCCACCGTGCTCGCGCCCTGGGTAATGCTGGTCAGCTTGTTGCTCGCGTCGTAGTTGTAGGTGTAGGTCGCCCCGCCACTCAGCCGCGTGCGCAGGTTGTTGACCGGGTCGTAGGTATAGCTCTCCGTGCCGTACAGGTTCGGGGCGCTGGCATTGGTCAGGCGGTTCAGTGCGTCGTAGCCGAAGGTCTTGCTGCGCGTGCCGTCGACCAGGTCGTTGACGCTGGTGAGGTTGCCGTCCGCGTCGTAGGCCAGGTCCTCGCTCACCGCCAGGGTGCTGCCCACGCCGTAGGTGAAGTTACGGGTGAGGTGTCGGGTATTCTCATCGGCTAGGTAGCTGGTGCCGCTGGCGAAGGTGAAGCCCTGGAGCTGGCCGTCCGGGAAGTAGCTGACGCCGGTGGCGTAGCTGCCCACCTGGGTGGGGCGGCCCCACGCATCGGGGGCATAGCTCACGGTTTCACTCGTCCCCGTTCCGGCCGGATAGTTCATGCTGGCCAGATGGCCGTAGGCATCGTAGCTGTAGCCCAGCGCCCAGGTGTACCCGCTGCTGGCCACCGCCAGGCTCTCACCGGTCACCAGGCCCAGGCTGTTATAGGCGTAGGCCTGCGTTGCGATCCCAGAGGCCGCCGTGTGGACGCGACCCAGCGCATCGTAGGTGTAGACCGTGCTCTGCGTACCGCTGGGCGACTGGATCGTCAGCACCCGGTTCATCACATCGTAGGTGCGCGTGGTCTCGGCCGCCGCCGCCACTTGATCCTGGTCGCACCCGGTACCGGTGAGGCTGAGTCCGTTGGCACTCCACGCGATGTTGTTGGCACCGTCGTAGGCCAGCACCGTGCTGCCGGTTTCCGGTTCCGTGGTCCGGCACAGGCGGTGAAAGCTGTCATAGACCAGCGTCTTGGTGACGCTGTCCGTTTCGGTGCCGTAGCTGCCCGACTGGGTGATCGACGTCGGATTGCCGTAGACGTCGCGGGTGACCGTCTGGGTGACGCCGTCCGGCGCCTGGACCTCAAGGACACCGCCGTACGAGGGCTGGTCGAACACCTGGTAGGTGGTGGTGGTGACGTTGCCCTTCGGGTCGGTCACCTGCTCACGGGCACCGGACAGGTAGGCCATCGCGGTGGTCAGCGTGCCCAGCTCCGAGTCCTGCTGACTCTGGGTCAGCCGGCCCAGGGCGTCGTAGGTGCTGTGGGTGCCGCTGGTGACCGACGACAGGGCCGGGCTGCCGCTGACCGGGTACGAGGCGAACGTGGTCAGCCCCCGCCAGTCGTAGGCCTTGGCGGTGGTGATATCTGTATTGCCGTTGGAGGTGTCGTTGAGCACCGGGCGCAGCTCGGCGTCGTAGTAGGTGGTGTCGGTCGACGCGCCCTGGGTCACCGTCTCGCGCCAGTGGCCGGCGGCCACCCCACGCTCGGCACCGGTGACGTAGCTGTAGCTGAAGGTCTTCGGATACCACGACGCGCTGTCGATGCTGCTGTCGTAGGGGTAGGTGATCTGGGTGACACGGCCCAGCGCGTCGTAGCTGTACTGGGTGGTATGCCCCGCCTGGTCGGTGATCGACGTGATGTCACCGAAGTCATCGACGCTCAGGGACTCGCTGGTGCCATCGGGGTAGCCGATCGCCTGCGGAATGCCGCGGTAGTAATTGCCCAGGGTCGTGGTGTGGTTGTCGCCGTCGGTGAAGCTGGCCAGTTGACCCGCACCGTTCCAGGTGTACGTCATCAGGGTCTCGCCGAAGCGTGCGCGCGACGTCAGCAAGTCGATGCCGCTTATGTTTGAGGAGGTGTTGTAGATGTTGCTCACCTCCTGCTCGCCGGTCCCCACGTTCGTGACCGTCTCCGGCAGGCCCAGCACCCAGGTGTTGGTGTCGTTGAGGTAGGTCGTTGCCTCCTCGATCGACGGCTCGCCGCTGATCGAGTTGCTGCGTGTCGCATCAGTCACCTGGGCATAATCGTTAAACGCGTTCGCGTGCCAGGTGTAGGTGTCGCCGTTCTGTTGGATCTGGCGTTGGCCGAGGGGCGCGAGTTCTTCGGTTTGGATCAAGTTGTTCCGATCTTGAGGATCCGCGCCATAACTCGACGGCCAGGGCCCCCCGGTGGGGTTGGCGTAGGTGTTGACCACCGAACGCATCAACGTACTGCCGGCGGCACCACTGTAGGTGTCGGTCCGCAGCAGTTGCCCCTCGGTGGCATCGAAGCGATTGCTGTGGGTATAGCGGGTGGTGCTGCCGCCCGGATTCGTGACATCGATGTACACCGTCGATGCACAGCTGCTGGTGCTGGCGCAGCTGTCGGTCTTCCAGCTCTCGTTGGCGGGCGAGTAACTGTAGCTCCAGGTTTCGATGGGAACGTTCGCCCCTGAAACGACCTCACTGGACATCGACGGCTGGTAGTACACCTCGGGGTAGGTGGAGTACACCGCCTGAGTGCCGCCGTTGCCGCCATAGCAACTCTTGAGCACATAGGAACGACCACGCATCATGGGGATTAGCGTGAAGCTACCCGTGAGTCCGGAGGGTGTGGTGGCAGTCCCTGTGACGGTGTTTCCCGTGAGCGTCGGCACCACGTTGGCGTAGCAATTACCCCCGCTGCTGGTGACCTGTGATTTCTGGAGCGGCCCCAGGTTGTAGGACCAGGCACTGCCATCGGGTAGCTGGACGCGCGTCAGCGCCGAGCTGCTGCTGTCGTAACTGTAGGTCCAGATCCGCGTCGTTCCGTTTGACGCCTGCGCGGTGATCGAGCTGATATGTAGACTGCCCGACACATAGCTCACCGTGATCGATCGACCGTCGCTGGCCGTGATGCTGCTGAGATAGCCTGTGCTGCTGTCGTAGTGATAGGTCAACGTGTTACCGAAGCGATCGCGCACCTGCGTCACATACATCAGGGCGTCACGGCGAACCAAAACCGACCCTCCCTGGCTAATGCCGGACATCGGGCGGTAGACCAGGTGCGCAAAGGTGTATTGGGTCCCGTCGGGCGCCATCGCCACGAAACCTTCACCACCGTCGTCGGCCGTTACGCCGCAACGGATCATCCAGTTCCGCTTGGTGACGGCCGGGAAGACTCCACCACTCGTCGGTATGATGCTTGTACTGCGTTCCAATAGCTCTTGGCTGCCCCGACCTGGAATGATGAGATGGTAGCCATACCACCACTGACCCGGATCCCAGGTGGCCCCCAACGGCGTCGGCACCGGTGGCGGCGCGCCAAAATCAGTGCATCGATCCAGCGGATTGGTCGCCTCCACCTCCCAGCCGGTTACGCTCGGCTCTTTGGCGGTCGCTGTCTCGATCCGGGGGATATCCAGATCCCAGTCACCGAACGGACGCGATCTATTGAGCGTAAAGCTGTCCAGTTCGGTGGTATCCAGTGAGCGCGACAGCTGCAGGGTCGGACCACTGCCTGGCAGGCTGACGTCCGTGACTTCGAACGATAGCGCCCCGTTGTAGAGGTTGATGCTCTCGCCAAAGGGATGAGCGCCCAAGGGCTGGATGCCCGTGTGCACCTGGATCAGCTTTTTGTATTCGTCTTCGGGGGTCACGGACTGCGCGTGACATATCCCTGTCCCGACCATCCAGCCAACCCACACGAGCGCACTTACGCGCGCCAAAGCTCCCTTTGGCATCCATCGCATCGTCGATTGTCCCCAACTGCGCATGACGGGCGTCATGACTTGACTAACGTTCTACTGCGCCACAGCCAACGGCGTCAACCGCAGGTTCATGCGACAGGCGGTATCGACTCGGCAGGAACTGGGGGTTCGCTCGGAATCCTTCGACAGGATTCCGAGCAGACGGAGGGCGCGTACTTCATCGTGTGGGCGACGCAAGTCAAGCATGTAGGTGAAATCCGACACGAGCCGACGACAAAGGATGACAACTCGACGAGATCGCGTCCGCGGAGAAATGTGCAGGTCAGAAGTAATCACACCGTCCGAATCATGCTGATCGCGGACTCACAAACAGCGGGTTGAGCACAAATATGGTCAAATCACCCCCATGGCTGACCTCCGCCCATATCTCGATGCCGCAACGCGCGTCAATACACGGCAAAGTTACGCCTCGGCCATCCGCCACTTTGAGGTGGAATGGGGCGGGCACCTGCCAACGACGGCCGATAGTGTGGCGCGATATCTGGCGGATTACGCGGAACAACATTCCATCAACACGCTCCGGCAACGCTTGGCGGCCTTGGCGAACTGGCACATTGAACAGGGGTTTGCTGATCCGACGCGCATGCCGCTAGTGCGGAAAGTGCTCAAGGGCATCAGGGCCTTGCATCCGGCTGTCGAGAAACAGGCTATCCCTCTGCAACTGACTGAACTGGGCACGGTGGCAGACTGGCTCGATACCGCAGGCTCACTCGCAGAACAGAATGACGATAGGTTGCGCACGTTGCAATATCGGCGCGATCGGGCCCTGATGCTGCTGGGTTTCTGGCAAGGATTCCGCGCCGATGAACTGACCCGTTTACGTATCGAACACATCGATCTTCGGCTTGGCGAAGGCTTGACAGGGTTCCTGCCGCGCAGCAAGACGGATCGGGACAACCATGGCCGAACATTCAAGATGCCGGCGTTGTCGCGCTGGTGCCCGATCGACGCTGTCCAGGCATGGATCGCCGCCTCCAAACGAACGGAAGGGCCGCTGTTCGTTGCCATCAATCGCTGGGGAAAGCTGGGCGAAACGCCACTCGATGTCGACAGTATCGTGCCGATCCTGCGTCGGGCGTTTGCCCAGGCCGGTTTGTCCCAGGCCCATGCCTACAGTGGACATTCGCTGCGGCGCGGCTTCGCCAACTGGGCGAACGCCAGCGGCTGGGATCTCAAGAGCCTGATGGTGTATGTGGGATGGCGCAAGGTCGATACGGCCATGCGCTATATGGACGCGAGTGTGCCGTTTCTTCCGATCAGCACCAACTTGCAGACAGCGGCTACGCCGGCACTTCCCACGCCACGATGATTGCGAAAAACGAGCGACTGGCCGTCCTCTCGGAAGCCGAACAGGAAGCCCTGTACGGCCTGCCAGATTTCGATGATGCGCAGCGGTTGGAATACCTGGCTTTGACAGAAGCTGAACTCGCGCTCGCCAGTAGCCGGTCAGGCATGCATGCGAAGGTTTATTGCGCCCTGCAGATCGGCTACTTCAAGGCCAAGCATGCCTTCTTCCGTTTCGACTTGGACGATGTCGAGGATGACCGCACCTTCGTACTCAGCCGCTACTTCCATGGCAAGCGATTCAAGCGCGAATCAATCACCAAACACGAGCGCTACGCCCAGCGCGAGCAGATCGCCAGGCTGTTCGGCTACCAGCCATGGACAAGTAGGTTTGTGCCACAGCTCGCGCAGCAGGCCGCGCAAATCGTTCTGCGCGACGTAACACCCAGCTTCGTCGCCGCGGAGCTGATTGTTTGGATCAACGAACACAAGATCATCCGGCCTGGCTACACCACCCTGCAAGAGCTGATCAGTGACGCCTTGTCCACCGAACGCCTGCGTCTGGGCGGCCTCCTGGCTGAAGTGCTCGATGAATCGACCAAAGCTGCATTGGCCCAGCTGTTGGTGCGCGATGACACCCTGTCTCAACTGGCGGCACTCAAGCAAGACGCCAAAGACTTCGGTTGGCGCCAGATGGCCCGCGAGCGCGAGAAGAGCGTCACGCTGGAGCCATTGCACGAGATCGCCAAGACGCTGCTACCCAAGCTGGGCATCTCACAACAGAACCTGCTGTACTACGCCAGCTTGGCGAATTTCTACACCATCCACGACTTGCGTGACCTCAAACCGGAGCAGACCCACCTCTATCTGCTGTGCTACGCATGGCTGCGCTACCGGCAACTCACCGACAATCTTGTCGATGCCATGGCGTACCACATGAAGCGAGTGGAGGACGAGAGCCGTGCCGGCGCAAAGAATTCATTTGTTGCCGAGCAGTTGCAGAGGCAACAGGAATCCCCTCGTGTAGGGCGTCTACTGTTGCTATATGTCGATGACACCGTGGTCGACGCCACACCATTCGGTCACGTGCGAAAGCAGGCCTACAAGATCCTGCCGAAGGATACGCTTCAAGTCATAGGCCAACGTATGAGCGTGAAGCCAGCGAACAAGCTGGCCCTGCACTGGAAGGCGGTGGACAGTTTGGCTGGGCGCATGCGTCGTCATCTTCGGCCGCTATATGCTGCACTCGATTTCGCCGGCACCGATCCGAACAGCCCGTGGCTTGCGGAGTTGGCCTGGGCCAAGAGCATGTTCGCCAAGCAGCAGCGGCTATCGCTGCGGCCGGTTGCCGAATGCCCAGCCGCCACGTTGCCAGAACGGTTGCGCGCGCACCTGCTCACTTTCGATGCCGATGGCCAACCGAGCGGCTTGCAGGCCGATCGCTACGAATTCTGGTTGTACCGCCAGATCAGAAAGCGGCTCCAGTCGGGCGAGGTCTACATCGACGACAGCCTGCAGCATCGTCACTTCTCCGATGAGCTGGTGTCGCTGAGCGAGAAGCCGGATGTACTCGCCCAGATGGATATCCCTTTCCTGCGGCAGCCGATCGACGACCAGCTCGATGCTCTGGCGACCGAACTGCACACGCAATGGCTGGACTTCAACCGCGAGTTGAAAAAGGGCAAGCTGAAGCATCTGGATTACGATAAGGTCACACAGACGCTTGTCTGGCACAAGCCCAAGGGCGAAGCCCCGAAGGTAAGCGAACAGGCGTTCTACGATCAGTTACCGCACTGCGATGTCGCCGACGTGTTCCGCTTCGTCAACGACCAGTGCCAGTTCCTGTCGGCACTCACGCCACTGCAGCCACGCTACGCAAAGAAGGTGGCGGACGCTGACAGTCTGATGGCCGTTATCATGGCGCAGGCCATGAACCATGGTAATCAGGTCATGGCACGCACCAGCGACATTCCGTACCACGTCCTGGAGAACACCTACCAGCAATACCTTCGACAAGCGACGCTGCACGCAGCCAACGATCTCATCAGCAACGCTATCGCCGCATTACCGATCTTCCCGCATTACTCGTTCGACCTCGATACGCTATACGGCGCCGTCGACGGCCAGAAATTCGGTGTCGAGCGGCCCACTGTGAAAGCGCGCTACTCGCGCAAATACTTCGGACGCGGCAAGGGCGTCGTCGCCTACACGCTGTTGTGCAACCACGCGCCGATCAACAGCTACCTCATCGGTGCGCACGACTACGAAGCTCATCATGTGTTCGACATCTGGTATCGCAACACCTCGGACATCATGCCGACGGCGATCACCGGCGACATGCACAGCGTCAACAAGGCCAATTTCGCCATACTTCACTGGTTCGGGCGGCGTTTCGAGCCACGCTTCGTCGACCTCGATCGTCAGCTGAAGGACCTGCATTGCGCTGACAACCCTGCGCAGTATGAAAAGTGCCTGATCCAGCCAGTCGGCCAGATCGATCGACAGCTCATCGTCAGCGAGAAGGTGAACATTGACCGGATCGTTGCCACGCTTGGCCTAAAGGAAATGACGCAGGGTACGCTGATCCGCAAGCTGTGCACCTACACCGAGTCGAACCCGACGCGGCGCGCGATCTTCGAGTTCGACAAGCTCATCCGCAGCATCTATACGCTGCGCTACCTGCGTGATCCGAAGGTCGAACGAAACGTTCATCGTTCACAGAATCGCATCGAGTCGTACCACCAGCTACGCTCGACCATCGCCCAGGTTGGTGGCAAGAAGGAATTGACCGGGCGTACCGACATCGAAATCGAGATTAGCAACCAGTGTGCTCGTCTGATTGCCAATGCGATCATCTATTACAACTCGGCCATCCTCTCGCGGCTACTGACCAAGTACGAAGCGACCGGCAATGCCAAGGCCGTGGCAATGATCACCCAGATATCGCCGGCAGCTTGGCGGCACATCCTGCTCAACGGCCACTACACCTTCCAGAACAACGGAAAGATGATCGATTTGGACGCGCTCGTCGCCGAGGTTGAACTGGGTTGAGGGACACCCCAACATCTCGACGGCTAGTAGAGGGTTTTTAGAACAATTAGTTACACTGTTTTTCGGAATTTTCGGCGGTTCCGGCGTGGAACCCCTAGTCAAGCCGGTGTACGAGCGCACCGAACTGGTCAACGCGGCGGTGGGCACCGCGGTGCGTGCGCTGGTGGAAGGTTCGATCCTGGTGGCACTGGTGCTGTTCCTGTTCCTGGGTGAGTTTCGCAGCGCGCTGGTGGTCGTCGTGGCGTTGCCGTTGGCGATGCTGATCGCCTTCATCTGCATGAATCAGGTCGGCCTGTCGGCCAACCTGATGTCGCTGGCGGGCCTGGCGATCGGTATCGGCATGATGGTGGACGGCGCCGTGGTGATGGTGGAAAACGCCTACCGCATCATGGCCGAGCGCAAGGCGCATGGCGGCCCAGTCGATCGCACGTCGGCTGTGCTGGCGGCCGCCCGCGAGGTGGCCAACCCGATGACGTTCGCGATCGGGATCATCATCGTGGTGTTCCTTCCGCTGTTCAGCCTGCAAGGGCTGGAAGGCAAGATGTTCAAGCCGATGGCGTTCAATATCAGCTTCGCGATGGCCGGTTCGCTGATTCTCGCCTTGACGCTGATCCCGGTGCTCGCCGCGCTGGTGTTGAAACCCAAGGAAGAAAAGGACACCTGGCTGGTGGCGTTCCTGAAACGCCACTACGCCACGGTGCTCGCCTGGGCGCTGGCGCGCCGCAAGCTAGTGCTGGGCATCGCCGCCGGAGCCTTGGTCGGCAGCCTCGCGCTGTTCCCGTTCCTCGGCAAGGAGTTCATGCCTAACCTGAAGGAAGGCGCCATCATGTGGCGCATTACCTCGATTCCGTCGGCATCGCTGGACGAATCGATCGCCATCTCCAAGCAAGTGTCGACACTGGTCAAACAAAAGTTTCCGGAAGTGGAAACCACGCTGGCGATGATCGGTCGCGCCGAAAAAGGCGAAACGGCGGATGTGAACTACATGGAGGTGTACACGCCGCTGAAACCGAAGGATCAATGGCGCAAGGGCGAGACGCTGGAAAGCATCGAGGAAGCGATGCAGAAGGAACTGTCGGCGGCGCTGCCCACCGCGGTGGTGAGCTACACGCAGCCGATCCAGATGCGCATCGAGGAACTGATCTCGGGTGTGCGCGCCACGCTGGCACTGAAGATCTATGGCGATGACCTGGGCGAACTTGATCGCTTGAGCAGTCGCATCAAGAACGTGTTGGCCGGGGTGCCTGGCGTCGCCGATCTCGCGCTGGAGGCGAACATCGGCAAGCCGCAGATCCGCATCAAGGTGGATCGCGATGCGCTGGCCCGTTACGGCTTGAACGCCGACGACGTGCTCACCGTGGTGAAGAACGGCATCGGCGGCGAGCCGGTGACGACCTTACTCGACGGCGTGAAACGCTTCGACATCGCCGTGCGGCTGGACGATGCGGACAAGGCCTCGTTGCCGGCGATCAAGCGCATTCCGATCCGCACGCCCAGCGGCGCACTGGTGCAGCTGTCGCAGGTGGCTGAGGTCAGCGATGCGGAAGGCTACTCGTTCATTCGTCGAGAACAACTGCAGCGCTATGCGGTGATCCAGATGGATGTTCGCGGTCGTGACATCGACGGCTTCGTCAAGGAAGCCAATGCGGCCATCGCGCAACAGGTGAAGTTGCCGACTGGCTATTACAGCGAATGGGGCGGCGCGTTCGAGAACCAGCAGCGGGCGTTGAAGCGATTGTCGCTGATCGTGCCGGCGACGATTTTCTTCATCTTTGTCTTGCTCTACACCGCGTTCAACTCGGTGAAGCACGCCACGCTGATCTTGGCCAACGTGCCGTTTGCCACCATCGGCGGCATCGTCGGCTTGGCGATCACCGGGCAATACCTGTCGGTACCCTCGGCCATCGGCTTCATCGCGGTGTTCGGCGTGGCGATGTTGAACGGCATCGTGCTGGTGAGTTTCTTGAACGAAGAACGTGAGAAAGGCTTGCCTGTGCGCGAGGCAGTGATCCGCGGTACGGCCCTGCGCATGCGCCCGGTGATGATGACCGCGAGCGTAGCGATCCTGGGCCTGGTGCCGATGCTGCTCTCCAGTGGCGTGGGTGCGGAAACCCAGCGCCCGCTCGCCACCGTGGTGGTCGGTGGTCTGATCACCTCGACCTTGCTGACGCTGGTGCTGCTGCCGGTGCTCTACGACTGGATCGAAGAACGCGCCGCCCGGCGCCTCGCCAAGGAGAAGACCCCATGAAAGAAGTGAAGGCCTTCATCCATCGTGGCCGCGTGGTCGACGTCATCCATGCGCTGGAAGAAGCGGGGTTTCGTTACCTGTCGGTGAGCGACGTCAAAGGTCTGCTGACCGCGCTCAACGGCCAGGAACAGGTCTATTCGATGGAACTGGGCGAACGGGTGACCCGGCAGATCAAGCTCGAAGTGTTCTGTGAGGACGATCAGGCCGAACGGGCGGTGCAGTTGATCCGCCTGCACGGGCGCACCGGTCAGAGTGTGGCCGGCTGGGTCTACCAGAGCACGGTGGATCGGGCGTGGCCCATCGACGGTCAAGGGGCTGAATGAAGAAGACGGGCGGGTCACTCCCGCCCGTCCTTCCCGATGTCATGTCATAACACTTTGGCGCTCACGTAGAGTGGCCGCCGCACTGGAGACTCCTATGGGCACAACCAAGCCCCACGAACATGACCATCATCACGACCATAGCCATGGCGTGGCACCGGATGCGGACAAGAAGTACCTGACCATCGCGCTGTTGCTGCTGCTCGGCTTCATGGCGGTCGAGGTGGTGGTCGGCATCCTGGCCAAGTCGTTGGCCCTGATTTCCGATGCCGGGCACATGCTCACCGATGTGGGCTCGATCGGGTTGGCGTTGGTCGCGATGCGTCTGGCCAGCCGCCCGGCCAGTGGCAGCTACACGTTCGGACTCAAGCGGGTCGAAATCCTGAGCGCCCAGGCGAACGGGCTGACGCTGTTGTTGCTGTCGGTCTGGTTCATCGTCGAGGCGATCCGCCGGCTGATCGACCCGCCGGTGGTGGAAGGTCTGCTGGTCACGGTGATCGCGGTGGTCGGTATTGGCGTCAACCTGCTCGCCGTGTGGGCGATGAGCAAGGCCAACCGGCAAAGCCTCAACGTGGAAGGCAGCTTCCAGCACATCCTCACCGATCTCTACGCCTTCATCGCCACTGCCATTGCCGGTGCCATCATCTGGTGGACGGGTTGGAATCGCGTGGACTCCCTTGCCGCACTGGTCGTCGCCGGATTGATGCTGAAAGCCGGTATCGGACTGGTGCGCGACTCGGGCCGCATCTTCCTGGAAGCGGCACCACGCGGTCTGGACCCAGTATCCATTGCCGAGGCGATCCGTGCCATGCCGGCGGTGACTCGGCTGGACGATCTGCACGTGTGGGAAGTGACCTCGGGCATGCCGGCACTGTCGGGCCACATCTACGTGAATCACGACATCGACTGCCACGATGTGCGCCGAGAGATCGAAGCGATGCTGCATGATCGTTTCGCCATCACGCACACCACCTTGCAAACCGATCACGCGACCACGGACGAATCGGCCCGCGCGACAGGCTGCACGTTCACCTCACCCGGCGCAGCGCACTAGACCCTCGCTTCGCAGCGGGGCGAAACCTTATCCCTGAGATGGCAATGGCGCGATGGCTGATGTCACGGACCGGCGAAACCACAGCCAGCCACTGAGCATGGCCAGTCCGCCCATCCCGAGGGCTCCCAGCATATCGCCGGGGTAGTGCACGCCCAAGTAGATCCGTGCCCAGGCCATCGGCAGGCCGAGCAGTGCGATCCCGATGCCCCAAGGCCGGCTGCATTGATTCAGCAACAGTATGCCGGCCACCACCCATTGCACAGTCAGATGGTCGCTGGGAAAGCTGCCGGTCGCCGCATGAGACACCCATGCTTGACCGACTCCAGCGACAAAGGGACGTGCGCGATCCCAAACCAAGCCGATGATCAGGTTCGCGAGCAATGCTGCAGCGGCGGCACCCGATGCTTTCAGGGCGATCAAGCGCATCGACTGGCGAGGAACCATCAGCATCCACCCAAGAAGGAGAGCTGTCAGGATCAACGGTCCATCGGCCAGGACGCGCGCCACATGAAGCATCGCTGGCGACGGTGGCACCGGCGAATGAATGGCGTTGAACAGTCGAAGGTCAACGGCGTAAACCATCGAGCCAAATCCCGAGATCGGCGACGTCATGGCTTGCCGTTCGGTGCAATGGCGGCGATCCGTGCGTCCTTCGCTTCGCGCAGAATGCCCAACGCCTCCTTCAGCACGTAGCAGGCGATGGCCGTACCGATCACCAGATCAGGCACGGCGCTGTGCAGAAGAAGCACCAGCACACCGGACACGATCACCGCCAGATTGGCGATGACGTCGGCCCGCGTGCATATCCAGATGGCGCGCAGATGCACTTCACCGTGACGAAATCGCGCCAAGAGCCTCAGCACCGTGGCATTCACGATCAAGGAAACGAAGGCAACGCTCATCATCCATAGGCCTTCCGGGTGGCTACCGGTCACCAGACGCCAGAGCACCCCCACCAGTACGCCGACGCCAAGAACCACCAGCAAGGTTCCATTCCAGTGCGCGGCCGACGCCTTGAAATAGGCGCTGCGTGTCCACGCCAGCAAGGCGATGCCGTAGGCGCAGGCATCGCCCAGCATATCCAGCGAATCAGCGACCAGGCCCATCGATTGGGCGATCAGGCCGGCCACGACACCGACCACGAACATGGTGGCATTGAGACCGAGCGCGATGCGCAGGATGCGGCGTTCCGCCTCGCTGGCGGCTTCGGCGTGGCAACCGCAGTCGCTCATGCGCGATCCTCTTCCGGGCGTGTAGTGGTGGATGCGGGCAATGCGTCGGGAGCGCTACGGCCACGAAGCATATTGAACATGAAACCCGCACTCAGCATCAGGACCACGGCGATTTGTGCGAGCAGCGTCTGCCAGGTCGGATAGATGCCGAGCAGTTCAATGTGCGGCACCGGGGCGACCGTCACCGACACCCAGCCAGCTTCCTGCAACGCGGCGATGCCCTTACCCGCGAGAACGACGGCCAGCACGGCGATCAGGATCGAACTCGCCGCGAAGAACTTGCCGATGGGCAGACGCCGACTGGTGCGCAGCAGGAGCCAGGCGATCAGTCCCAAGGTCACCGCGCCGGCCGCAATGCCGCCCAGCAGCCAGACTTCCTGGCCGTCGTTCCAGAGCGCGGCGTAGAACAGGATCGTCTCGAACACTTCCCGATACACCGAAATGAAGGCGAGGCCGAACAGGAACCACGCCGAACGTCGGTCGAGTGCCGCGGCCATCTTTTCCTTCAGGTAGGCCTGCCAGCGTCCACCAATACTCTTTTGGTGCATCCACAAGCCGACACTGAGCAGCACCACGGCGGCGAACAGCGAAGACAGGCCCTCGGTTAGTTCGCGACCGGCGCCACTGATCGAGATGGCATAGCTGGCCAGTGCCCAGGTGATCCCGCCGGCCACCAAGGCAAGAATCCAGCCGGCATGCACGTAACGCACTTCCACGCGTCGATCTGCCTTGCGCAGGAAGGCCAGCAAGGCGACGACCACCAGCAAGGCTTCCAGACCCTCGCGAACCAGAATCGTGAAGGCGCCGAGGAACGTGGCGGCCGGATCGCCCGCCGCATCCGCCGTGACCTCCTGCGCCTGCGCAAGCAGGACATCCACGGCGTGGGCCTGCTGGGTCACCGCCGGCAGCGCGGCCTTGCCCGACACCGCTGTGCGATAGGCGCCCATGGCCGTTTCGATGCGGGCGCGTAGCGCGCCATCGCGTGCGTTGAGCTGGGGTTCGATGGGTTCGACGCCATCGAGATAGGCCGACAATGCCAGTTGTGTGGCTTCCTTGGCGTCGCCGGCACGATAGGCCGCCAGGCTTGCAGCAAGTCGCCCCCGCGCAAGCGGAAGCCCCGTCAACGCCTGTTGCATCGCCTGCGGATGCGCACGCAGGTAACCGATGATCGCGCGGGCATGTTCGGCACCCAGTGCAGGAGCCAGTTGCGACACGCGTGTTTGCGACAACTCCTTCAGGTCCGCGATCTGCGCACGCGCGGCCGTATCGTGCTGCCAGAGGGTCGCACCGGTCGTGGCTTCGCGGGTATAGGCTAGCGACCCCACGTAGTACGCGAGTGCCCATCGCTCGTCCGACGACAGCCGGGACGAGTAACTGGCCATCGGCGTTCCCTCGACACCGTGGCTGATCACTTCGTACAGGGACAGCGGGCTGCGCTGGTCCGCACGCGCCTGGTCAGTGAAGTCCACCGGTCGCGGATTGAGCTGCAGCCCCACGGGACCATCGCCATGCCCGGTGGCGCCGTGACACATGGCGCACTGGTTCTGGTACAGCGTTGCGCCCTGCGTCAGATCGGGCGCTTGGGCCGGCGCGGTGGGTATCGGGTACGCCTTCAGCAAGGCATCGGCCAGGGCATGTGCCTCGATCGCCACCTGCGCTGGCGAGGCCTTCGCATCCACTGAAGCGATGAGCCGGTCGGCCTGGGACAACAACGCGGGTGTACCGGGCGTCGGCGGCAACGCCTGAAGGCGGCGATGCACGGTGGCTGTGAACTCCCGCATCTCGGCGTATTCAGACGCGCTGAGCACCGCTCCGTTCTTGACCGCGCCGGCGTAATCCGTGGCCAGATAGTCGATCATCTGCCATGTCTGCGGCACGGTTGAACTGACGTCTTGAGCATGCGCCCGCGGGAGTGGGAGTGCCCAAAGCAGAAGGGCGGCCACGGAGAGGTTGCGCAATATGCTGCGAATACGAGTCGTTATCATTCATGTATCGTACTCGACCTTGGCGAAACCGCCAATGCAATGCCTCCCGGCAGAACCCAAGAAACATGGTTGAAGGCGATCCCACCTCGCCAGCTCCAAGGCGTGATGGGCGAAAGGCTTGATTTTCAGTGATGGAACCTTCTACCCAACTCTCCGCAGAAGGAAACCTTGATGCCGGTCAGCTACGTTACCGAGGGACAACGCGACAATTACGGCCGGTACAACGGCAACCCGTCCAGCGACGAACTGGCACGCTACTTCCATCTCGACGATGCAGATCGCACCTACATCGCGCGCAAGCGCGGTCATGCGAATCGTTTGGGCATCGCATTGCAGCTGACGACGCTGCGCTACTTGGGAACATTTCTGGACGATCCGCTGGATCTCCCTGCGCTGGTGTTATCCACCGTTGCCAGGCAGCTGGATATTACGGACACGGATCCCTCCCTCGACGACTACCGGACAGGTGAACTCCGGTGGGATCATCAGCGCGATATCTGTCGTCAATACGGCTTCGTCGAAATCACCGAACCGCCTATCGGCTTTCGATTGGGTCGCTGGCTGTACGCACTCTGCTGGACGGGAACGGAGCGGCCCAGCGTCCTGTTCGAGCGAGCCATGACATGGCTGTTGACGCACAAGGTACTGCTTCCCGGGCGCAGCACACTCGAACGATTTGTCGCTCGCGTGAAAGCCCGCGTCGAAGAGCATCTTTGGCGGCGTCTGGGAACCCGTCTCTTGGACAGGCAGCGCGAACGCCTCGAACAGTTGTTGATCGTGCCAGCCGGCAGCCGCTACTCACTGCTGGATCAGCTGCGATCGGGCCCCACGCGCGTCAGCGGACCGGCACTCATTCAAACGCTGATGCGACTACGGGAGGTTCGTGAGCTCGGCATCGACCTGCCCAGGGTGTCACACCTTCCGGCCAGTCGCGTCATGGCACTGGCTCGCTTTGCGGGAGCCGCCAAAGCCAGCGCCGTGAGCCGCTTGCCCGACGTTCGCCGCCTTGCCACTCTCGTAGCGTTTGTGCATTGCCTGGAAGCCACCGCGCATGATGACGCCGTCGAAGTTCTTGAAATGCTGCTGCGGGATGTTTTTTCCACAGCGCGCAAGGAGGATCGGAAAACACGCTTGCGCACGCTGAAAGACCTGGATCGTGCGGCCACGCTGCTGGCCGATGCTTGCCAAGTGGTGCTGGACAGCACGCTCCCGGACAAGAAACTACGCAAAGCCTTGTTCGCCAAGGTGCCGCGCGACGTCCTCGCCCAGGCGCTCCAGGAAGTGAGCAACCTGGTACGACCGCCCGACGACGTGTTTTACAGCGAGCTGAGCGAACGCTATCGGCGCATCCGGCGCTTTCTCCCCTTTGTGCTGGAGAATCTGCGTTTCGGCGCGAGTCCCGCAGGCGAGGCTGTGGTCGCCGCCTATGAATGGCTTCGCTCGCATCCCGGGCGATTCAAGGCCGACGACGACGTCCCGCGTGATGTCATTCGCAAACGCTGGCAGCGCTACGCGATTCGCGACGACGACAGCATCGATCATCGGGCCTACACTTTCTGCGTGCTCGACGAATTGCATACGTCGTTACGCCGGCGCGACGTGTTCGTCGCCCCCAGTTGGAAGTATGCCGACCCGCGCGCAGGGCTGTTGAGCGGCAACGAATGGGAGACTGCGCGCCCCATCATCTGCCGCACGCTCAGCTTGTCTCCAACGCCCTCGTCGGCACTCGTCGCGATCACCAAAGAACTCGATGAGACCTACCGCGCGGTAGCGTCCCGACTTCCGGACAATCCTGCGGTGCGGTTCGAAGGCGAGAACGACCTGGTCGTCAGCTCCCTCGACAAGCTCGAAGAACCAGCGTCTTTGCTGGCCTTGCGCGCTGCGGTTAATGAGCGTTTGCCACGCGTGGACATTGAAGAGGTATTGCTGGAGATTGCGGCCCGTACCGGTTTCACCGATGCCTTCACCCATCTCACCGAGCGGTCTGCTCGTGCTGCGGAGCTTCCGATCAGCCTCTGTGCCGTATTGCTGGCTGAGGCGAGCAACACGGGCTTCGAACCCCTCGTTCGTGCCGACATCGCTGCACTGAAACGATCGCGTCTGTCGTGGGTCGACCAGAATTACCTCCGCAACGACACCCTGGTTGCGGCCAATGCCATCCTGGTGGCGGCTCAGAACCGGTCGATTCTGGCCCATCAGTGGGGTGGTGGCGACGTGGCGTCAGCCGACGGGATGCGTTTCGTCGTGCCCGTGCGCACTGTGCATGCGGCCGCCAATCCGAAGTATTTCGGTCGGGAACGCGGCGTGACCTGGTACAACCTGATCTCCGACCAGTTCAGCGGTCTCAACCACATCACCGTGCCGGGCACGCTGCGCGACAGCTTGATCTTGCTGGGCGTGGTGCTCGAACAGCCCACCGAATTGCAGCCGACGCAGATCATGACCGACACCGGCGCATACAGCGACGTGGTGTTCGGGTTGTTCAGGCTGCTGGGGTACCGGTTCTGTCCCCGATTGGCGGACGTCGGCGGCACGCGATTCTGGCGCATCGATCCCGAGGCCGACTACGGCGACCTCAATGCCGTTGCCCGCCAGCGGGTGAAACTGCCATTGATCGAGGAGCAGTGGGACGACATCCTGCGGCTGGTGGGCTCGCTGAAACTGGGTCGTGTACCAGCCAACGGCATCATGCGAACCTTGCAGATCGGCGACCGTCCAACCCGTCTGGCCCAGGCCTTGGCTGAGTTCGGACGGATTGAAAAGACCCTGCACACACTGACCTATATTGACGATGAGGCGAAGCGGCGTAGCACGTTGACCCAACTCAACCGTGGCGAGGGGCGTCACAGTGTGGCGCGCGCCATTTTTCACGGAAAACGCGGCGAACTCCGGCAACGCTATCAGGAGGGTCAGGAGGACCAGCTGGGCGCGCTGGGCCTGGTGCCCAACATCGTCGTCTTGTGGAACACCATCTACATGGAGGCGGCACTGGATCAGTTGCGTCAAGACGGTTTTCCCGTACGGGATGAGGACGTCGCACGGCTGTCGCCGCTCAGCCATGACCACATCAACATGCACGGCCGATATTCCTTTGCCGTGCCCGAGGCAGTGGCCCGCGGAGAACTACGCCCGCTACGAGATCCCAACGATAGGGAAGGCGATTGAGAGGATGAGTGCCCCCGGAGGGGTGTTTGGCTATCTATATGGTTTCTATGGATAAATAGACCTTATCCCGGTTTTTCGTTCCATTGCTCCCCAAACCCCATGTTCGAGACCACGATCACCTTCAAGCCGAAGGACCAGTGGCGTCCCGGCATGACGATGGACAAGATCAAGGCGGCGCTGAACCGCGCCGTGCACGTGCCAGGCCTGACGAACCTGTTCGTGCCGCCGATTCGCAACCGCATCGACATGCTCTCCACCGGCATCAAGAGCCCGATCGGCATCAAGGTGCTGGGTACCGATCTGGCGGCACTGCAATCGGTGGCCGATCGCATCGAGGCCGTCGCACGCACCGTGCCCGGTGTGCGCTCGGCGATCGCCGAGCGCCCGGCCAGTGGCCGCTACGTCGACGTGCACATCCATCGGGACGCGGCGGCGCGTTACGGACTGACGCAGGATCAGGTGCAGCAGTTGATCGCCACCGTGGTCGGTGGCGATCCCATCGGCCAGAGCATCGAGGGGCGCGAGCGCTTTCCGATCGTGGTGCGCTACCCGCGCGTGGACCGCGACTCGGTGCAGGCGTTGCGGCAACTGCCGATCGTGGCGGCCAACGGCGCCCAGCTCACGCTGGGCCAGATTGCCGACATCACGGTCGCGGCGGGACCGTCGATGCTGAAGAGCGAAGACGGCCAGCTGGCCACCTACGTCTACGTCGACACCGATAGCAGCAACCTCGGTGGCGTGGTCGCCCGGCTCCAGCGCGCGGTGGCGCAACAGGTCACGCTGCCCGCCGGCGTCACGCTGGACTGGTCGGGCCAGTTCCAGTACCTGGCCCGCGCCGCCCAGCGGCTCCGGCTGGTGGTGCCGGTGGCCTTGCTCATCGTCTTCGTGCTGATCTACGCCGTGTTCCGGCGCGCGGTCGAGGCGGCCCTGATCATGGCGAGTGTGCCGCTGGCGCTGGTCGGCGGTCTATGGCTGGTCTGGTTGCTGGGCCAAGCCGTATCGGTGGCGACGGTCATCGGCTTCATCGCCCTGGCCGGCGTCGCCGCGGAGTTTGGCGTGGTGATGCTGCTTTACCTGCGTCATGCCTGGGATCGGCAACTCGCGGCCAACCCGCAGGCGGGTATCGAGGCGCTGGACGCGGCCATCCGCGAAGGCGCGGTTCAGCGCGTACGACCCAAGGCGATGACGGTGGCCGTAATCCTGGCGGGTCTGTTTCCGATCCTGCTGGGCCATGGCGCCGGCTCTGAAGTCATGCAACGCATCGCCGCCCCCATGATCGGCGGCATGGTGACCGCACCTCTGTTGTCCATGCTCATCCTGCCAGCCGCATTCCGCCTGCTCATGCGGCACCGACTGCGCAAGTCCGCACCAGCCACCCCGACGTTCCACCCACCTCAGGAGATCCAATCATGAAGAAGCAGGTTTTTACCCTGGCCTTTCCCGGTGCGCTGGCCTTGGCCTCGACCGCCGCCTTCGCCCAGCAGATGGATCCGAACATGCCCGGCATGGCCGGGATGCAACCGGCCAAACCCACCCTGGCGCAGGGCGTGGGGATCGTCAAGGCCATCGATACCACCAAGGGCACGATCACGCTCCAGCACCAGGCCATTACGGCCATCGGCTGGCCGGCGATGACCATGACCTTCAAGGCCGATCCACCGGCGCTGCTGCAAAAGGTGAAGGTGGGCGAGTCGGTGCGATTCACCCTGCATGCGGCCGGTATGGCCAGCACGGTGACGGCGATCAGCCCGGCAGGTTGATCGGGAACCGCCGCCAACCGGCGCTTGCCTCCGGCAGGGGCCAACCGGCGGCGGTGGTGGTGTGGCCACGTGCCTCGTGAGGTTTGTGGCCGCGCTTATCACGGTAGTCCGCTGTTTTTGGAGTACGAACGATGAAATTGCACGCTGCGTATCTCGGTACCGCCCTGCTACTCACGGGCTTGGCCATCGGCACGATCGCGCACGCGACCAATGCTTACGCCGACGGCTGGATTGGTCATGTCAACGGCCGGCAGCTGGACATCTGCTACCGGGTTACGCCACTGCCTGCTGTCGGCACGCGACTGCAAGTCATGCGGGTGGCTTACGTGATTCCCAGCAAAGGCGTGCCCATTGAACACTTCGTCGCGAACGGGCAAGCCACGGTAACGTCGATCACGGACGCGCATTGCGTGCGGGCCGAACTGACCCAGGGCACGGCGCAGTGGGCAGATCACGCGCGGCCCATGCCCTGAATGGGCGCGACGACGGGGCCGCCAAGGCTGCATGCTCCGCGACGGGCCATGGCGGAGTGGCCAGGGCGTGGTTACACCATCCAGCCGATGCGCTTCACCGGCGTCAGGCCTGCCGCACCCTGCCTGTCGCCATGTCAGCGGGCATGCAACGAGGCGATCAGCGGGCAGGACACGTTGCGCCGACGCGTGCCGCATTGCTCGACAAGCGCAGCGAGGGCCGTCTCCATACGTGCGAGGTCGGCCAGCCGGTTGCGTACATCGGCCAGCCGCAGCGCGGCCAGACCGGCCGCTTCCGTGCAATGGGTGCCGTCCTCCAGCCGCAGCAGCTGCGCCACCTCATCGAGGCTGAATCCCAACCGCTGCGCGGATTTCACGAACTTCACCCGCGCGACCTCCGCGTTTCCGTAGCGACGGATGCCGCCCAGCGGACGAGCGGGTTCCGTCAACAGGCGCTTGCGCTGGTAGAAGCGGACCGTCTCGACATTGACTCCGGCTGCCTTGGCGAAGGCGCCGATGGAAAACGTTTCCTGCGTGGAGGGCATGGACTTGACTCCGTACTTGACTACGGGAATACCTTAAACCTCCGGCATTCCGCACGAAAGGAGAACCCCATGTCCCTGCTCCCTCGGCTGGCCGACAAGGCCGGACTGATCGGCAGTGTCGTCTCGGCAGCGGCCTGCGTGAATTGCTTTCCCGCGCTGGCCAGCCTCGGTGCGGCGATCGGGCTGGGCGTACTGAGTCCGTATGAAGGCCTGTTCATTCGTATCCTGTTGCCGGCGTTTGCCGCCATCGCGCTGTTCGCCAATGCGCTGGGCTGGCTCAGTCACCGGCAGTGGCGGCGTGCCGCGCTCGGTGTGCTCGGCCCGCTGCTGGTGCTGGTGGCGGTATGGGTGATGCGGGCCAGTGGCCATCGCACCGGATGGCTCCTCTATCCAGGCCTACTGCTGATGGTGGCGGTCTCAGTCCGCGATCTGCTGGCGCCAGCACCGAGCGCATCCTGTCGCACGGCCAGCGATGCGATGGATGCCCACTGAATCGACACGATAGACACGGGCGCAGCGAAGACCCTGCCGACACTATCCATTCATTTCTCCGGCGAAACGCATGACGACCGAACTCATCCTGCAGAACACCCTGACGTGTCCGCATTGCGGCCACCAAGCCACCGAGACCATGCCGACTGACGCGTGCCAGTTCTTCTACGACTGTGCGGGTTGCGGCGAGATGCTCCGGCCGAAAGCGGGCGACTGCTGCGTGTTCTGCTCGTACGGCAACGTGCCGTGCCCACCGATTCAACAGCAGAAATCCTGCTGCGGTTAAGCGGTGCGGGAATGCAGGAGAGGTGCCATTGCCTCGTCCTTCGCGTCAACCGGCAGGTGCAACGGGTGAGCCACTCGGCGTGACGATCAGGTGCGAGGTTGCATGATGCGCAGCGCCGTTCTCCCCTCAAGGTTCTTGAGTGGAAAATAGGTACGGTGCGAGATGGGATCGACCGCGACGACATGCGCGTTCGGGCCGAGCATGCCTTCGCCGATCTTGGTCACCGTGCCGTTCTGCGCTTTGAAGACGGAAACGATGCCCGCTTCACCCGCGACGTAGATCCAGCCAAGCTGCGGGTCGATGGCCAGCACGTCGGGATCACCGCCCACTGCGAACGTGGCGACCACGCGGCGGCTGGCGAGGTTCAGCACCAGCAGCCTGGCGTTGTCCTCGCAAGCGATGAAAGCAAGGCGCTGTGCCGGTACGATCAGCAGGCCGTGATTGCCTTGGGCGCCGGCCAGATCAATGCGCGCGATCACCCGGTCGGTCGCCGGATCGATCTCGGCCAACTGGGCGCGCGTCTGCACGTTGGCAAAAATGTGCCTGGACACGGGGTCGTACTGGGTGTTGCCGACCTGGCCATCGAGCGGAATGGTCGCCACACGCGCGTTCGTGCGCACGTCGATCACCGTATCGGTACCACCCGTTTCGTCCGAGACATAGAGTTTGTGTGCCTCGGGGGCATAGGCCATGCCGTCCGGGTAAACCCCGGCCGGCGCGCGTGCCACCACCTTGAACGTGGCTTCGTCGATGGCGACCACCTGATCGGTGCCGGTCGCCGTTGCGTAGACGCGGCCGAGGGCCGGAATCGCCAGCACGCCATGCACGTGGCTGATGCCGGCGATCCGCGCCACCACCTTTTGGGCCTGCGTGTCGAACACGATCACCGCGCTGTCGCCCAGGTGCGCAATGAACAACAAGTGCCGCCCGGGATCGAGGCTTGCATAGTCCATTCGCGTGGTGCCGCCGCCGAGCGGCACATCCGCCACCTTGGTCAACGGTAGCGCCTGACCGGTACTGGGTGCCGCCATGCAGGCCAACGCCGTGCCCAGCAATGCCACCATCCACCCGATGCGGCGCAGCAAGATCAACGTGTTCAAGGGCACTCCATCGGTCAGGTTTGAATGTGGTCTTCGGCGGCCGGCAAGATGCTTTGTCTTGCGACGCGTCAGATCCAGACGGTGCGCAGGAGTGAAGCCACGACACACCAGGCCACCACTGCCAGCGCAGGCCAGCGGGCGGCAACCAGCAAGGTGAAAGCCACCAGCGCAATGGCAAAGTCGCCGGCATCGTGCACGGCGCTGATCCATACCGGATCGTAGAGCGCGGCCGCCAATAAACCCACCACAACCGCATTGACGCCGGCGAGCATGCGGGCGGCCCCATCGCGCGCGCCCAATGCCCGCCAGAACGGCAGCGCGCCGGAAACCAGCAACAGCCCCGGCAGGAAGATCGCCAACAAGCTGACCGTGGCGCCCAGCGCGCCGCCTTGGCCGCCATACAGACGTTCGCCGAGGAAGGCCGACAGCGTGAACATCGGCCCGGGCACCGCTTGCGTGGCGCCGTAACCGGCAAGAAACGTGTCGTTGCTGAGCCAGCCCGGATCGACCACCGCGCGCTTGAGCAGCGGCAACACGACATGACCGCCGCCGAACACCAGGGCGCCAGCGCGATAGAACGCACCGGCCACCTGGGCCAGTGGCGGCAGGTGAGGTGCGACCACCACGGCCGTCACCAGCAAGGCGCCAAAGAAGACCAGCAATGTGCCGCCCGAGCGGCGGCCATAGTGCAAGGCAAACGTCGCGCCACGTCGCGCCGTCACCTGCCGGCACAGCAACGGGCCCAGGGCCGCACCACCGACAACGATTAGCAGCTGCATCCAGGCACTGCCACTGACGGCAATGAGTCCGGCCGCTGCCGCAGCCATCAGGGCGCGTGAGCGATCGGGCGTCAGCGTCCGCGCCATGCCCAGCACACCTTGGGCGACCACGGCCACGGCCACCAGCTTGAGCCCGTGGATCGCACTCTGACCCCATGGTCCCGCGATGTGGCTGCTCCATGCGGCGAACACGAACAGCAGCAGCGCCGAGGGCAGTGTGAAACCGATGAAGGCGGCGATGCCTCCCAGCCACCCCGCACGCAGCAAGCCGAGCGAGAAACCGAGCTGGCTGCTCGCCGGTCCGGGCAGAAACTGGCACAGCGCGAGCAACTGACCGAAGTGTTCTTCATCCAGCCAGCGACGCCGCTCGACGAACTCCCGGTGGAAATAGCCCAGGTGGGCGATCGGACCACCGAACGACGACAGCCCGAGTTTCAGAAACGCGGTTCCGACCTCGGCGACGCTGCCGGGAGGGCTATCGCCGGGTGTCTGCTCATGCTGCGGTGATCGATTCGTCGGCGTCATGCGCAGTCGAACAGCGCCATGAATCCGAAGTCCATGTGCAGCTGCATGTGGCAGTGGAACAACGTCAGGCCCGGCTGGTCGGCGGTGAAGTCCACCTCCATCGTCTGGTAGCCGCCCAGCATCGCCACGTCCTTGATCACGCCACCGGTCGGTTGCCCGGCAATGCGCGTGATTTCGAAGCTATGCCGATGCAGATGGATCGGGTGGATGTCGTCGGTGGCATTACGCATGCGCAGCCGGTAGCGGCGACCGCGCTTCAGATGCCAGGACACCGGCATCGTCGCCATGTCGAAGGCGACGCCGTTGATGGTCCAGCGGTTGAAGCCATGGTCGGCGGCGTTGTCCTTGGCGAACAACATGTCGATGGTCTCATCGGGTGCCGGCACAGGGCGCTTCGGGTCGGCGAAACGACGGTAATCCCAGGCAAAGGCTGCCGGTGCGCGCCATGCCGGCTTGCCGCGTTCACCGGCGTACTCGATCACGATGCCCATGCCGTTGCCGCGGTCGTCGTCGGCGAGATCGCCCAGCACCCAGACGCCCGGTTGCGTCATCTCGACGATGGCGCTGATGCGCTCGGCGGTACCGATCCACAGCACCGGCACCTCGGCCGGATGTGGCACCGGGTTGCCGTCCAGGGCAACCACCCTGAACGTGTGACCGGGCAAGGCAAGGCTGCGAATCTCGGTGGCGCTGCCGTTGAGCACGTGGAACAACACGCGCTCCCCGCGCTTCACCCGCACCGGCTCGCCGAAACCGAGCTGGCGACCGTTGATGGTGAAGATGCGATAGCCGACCTCGTAGCCCTTCTTCATGCCGCTGGCCAGCGAGGCCTTCATCGCCTGTTCACCGTGCTCCTCCAGGCTGTGCTCGCGATCGCCGGGATGCAGGAAGTCCATGGCCATGTCGCCGCCCTGGCTGAAGAACGGCTCGAACTCCTTCAAGGTCAGAAACACCTCGCGGTCGTAGGCGCCCGGCTCATGCCTCGGCTCGATGTACACCGGGCCGACCTGGCCGTTGTACTGGCCGCGGGAAAGATCGGAACCGGCGCGCAGGTGCGTGTGATAGAAGCGAAACCCCGCCGGCCCCGGCACGAAAGCCTGGCGCCGCATGCCGTGGGGAACCAAGTAGGGTGTGCCCTCCTCGGCGGCGCCATCGAACGCATCCGGCACGGATTGGCCGTGCCAATGCAACTGCTCCGGCGTGTTGGTCTCGTTGTGGATGTCGACGATCACCTGGCGCCCCTCCTTGAAGCGCAGCAGCGGCCCCGGAAACTGCCCGTTGTAGGCCGTCATCGACAGGAACCGCTGCGGCCCAACCTCGATCAGGCTGGTGCCGATGCCCAGGTCGTAATCGGCCTTGCCGACCGGGCGCATCGGCGCGTTGGACAAGGGGTTGGTCGCGGGCGATCCACGCACCAGTCCGGGGACGCTGCCGCTCAGTGCAGCGAACCCACCCAGCTTCAAAAATGCGCGTCGATCAATCGGCATGGTTTCAGCTCTCAGGAATAGGTAAAGGATCCAGCATCAAGCCGTCATGATCTGTGCGTAACGGGCCTGCCCACTCGTCGCGCCCATAGGGCGTCCATCGACCAGCGGCCGCCGCCGACGATCAGCAGGAAGATGCACCCCAGCAGCATGTCGACATCCGTGCGCGCCTCATGCGCCATGCTCCAGAAGCCGTAACGCGACAAGTGAACCAGGTGGAATCCCCAGAAGCCGTGCCCCAGCAGCATCGGAATCTTGGTCGAGACGATGGCCACGATCATGTCGATGATCAGCGGAATGGCTGCGAGACGAGTCAGCAAGCCCACGGTGATCAGTGCTCCGCACACGATCTCGACGATGCCGACGAACGGACCGGTGAAGTTGGGCCACGGGATGCCGAATCCGGTGAAACGGCCGGCGCCCATGATCGCCGGAAACATCAGCTTCTGGATGCCTTCCGGGAAGAACACCACCAGGCCGACCAACAGGCGCACCAGTACGATCCAGTCTCTGTCGCGGGTGTCCAACCAAGCCCGCATGCTCGTCAGTTTCATGGTCGGCTCTCCTGCGCGGTCTGGTGAAACAGTTCGCCGAACAGTTCCTGGACCTTGCGCTTGGCACCCTTCAAGGCGCGGCGCCCTTGCGGAGTGATCCGATAGAAGCGGCGGTTCAACTTGCCGGTGGTGATCTGCGTGGAGGTGAGGTAGCCCTTCTTCTCCAGTCCGTGCAGGACGGGGTACAGCGTGCCGGGACTGAGCTGATAGCCGTGATGGGCCAGCTCGTCGATCATGGCTTGGCCGTAGATAGGGGCTTCCGCCGCGTGGTGCAGCAGATGCAAACGGATCAATCCGGCGTAGAGGTCTCGATCGTCCATCGTGACGAGAAGCTATCGAAAGACGATATCGTGTTCCGATAGAAAGGCAGCGTCAAGACAGGTGCGGATGGCTTGCCGTCCGCGTCGAAGCGGCCGGGGCGTCAGCCTGTGCCTTGCACGGCATGGCTGGCCCGACGCAGAACACCGAGTCCCGAGTGCAACAGCAGCAGCGCCAGGCCGAGCGCCACCAGTCGGTCAGGCCACGCGGCATCGAACATCCATACCCCGACGGCGGCAAGCAGCACAGAGAGATTCGCAGCGATGTCATTACGGGAACAGATCCACACCGAGGCCATGTTGAGGTCGTCATTCCGGTGTCGACGCAAGAGCATCAGGCACAGGCCATTGGCGGCGAGCCCCAGCAAACTGAAGCCGCCCATCCAGGTGAACAGCGGTTCGGCGGGATGCCAGAAACGCCAGCCCAGCTGGGCGAGCACCAACAACCCGGCTGCCACGATCAATCCACCCTTGATGCGGGCTACATGAGCCTTGGCCAGTGCGCTGCGTCCGACCGCCCAGAGACTGACGAGATAGGTCAGCGCATCGCCGAGGTAGTCGAAACTATCCGACAAGAGCGCCGACGAGTGGGATGCCATGGCGGCACCCACCATGACCACAAACGCGATGGCATTGATGACCAGCACCGCCTTCAGCACGCCCCGTTGACGGGATGCCAGTTGCGCCGCCGCTTCGCCACAACAGTCCGCACAATGGGTCACTCGATCACTTCTCCGTACTGGTGGGGTGCTCGTTGGAACAGCGTGTAGAGGAACTGCTGGGTGGTGCCGAACGGGGTTGCGTGGAACTCCAGCGTGCTGTCGATCAACGTGAAGCCGTCACCAAGTTCGCGAACAAGTCCCTCGGTATCGTAACGGACCGTATCCAGCCCGCTGCACTTCACCGGGCCCTGCGGACCGAACGTGGCCAGCACCGCGTGGCCGCCCGGCTTCAGGGCGCGGGTCAACTGCCGCAGGTAGCGTGCGCGCTGTTCCGCGTGGGTCAGGAAGTGGAACACGGCGCGGTCATGCCACAGGCCGTAGCGGGCCTGTTGCAACGGTTCGTCGAGCAGGTCAGCCGTCAGCCAGGTCACCCCGTCCGCCGCCTTGCCCAGGCGTTCGCGGGCGACATGCAGTGCCTCGGCGGAAATGTCGAGCACGTTGAGGTCGCGGTAGCCGCGTGCGAGCAGGTCGTCGACCAGGGTCGACGCGCCGCCGCCCACGTCGAGCACGGCGGTGTTGGGGTCGGGTGCGGCGCGCTCGATCAGCGCCAGTGAAATGTCCAGATGCGGGCGGTACCAGCTGACCGCATCCGACGCCTTGGTCTGGTAGACCGATTCCCAGTGCTGCTGGTTGTCGCCCATAAGATGCCTCTTCAGGAGTGGCGATGCCGGTGGTGGATGTCCGGAAAGTGCGCGTGGCTATGCACCAGCGGATCGTGCACATGCGGATGGGTGTGGGGCTCCTTGCCGTCCCACGGGAAGTCATGTGCGTGTTGGTGATGCTCGTCGTGGCGATGGCGATGATCGTGCGCCAGCGGCTCGTGCACGTGCTCGTGAGCATGACGCTCGCTGACATGCAGCCAAACACCCACAGCCATCAGCACTCCGGCCACCCAGAACGCAAGGCCTGGGTACTCAGTGAACAACAGCAACGACAGCGCGGCCCCGACAAAGGGCGCGGTCGAGAAATAGGCACCCGTACGCGCGGTGCCCAAGCCGCGCAAGGCGAGCACGAAAAGCACCAAACTCAAACCATAGCCAACAAAGCCGAGCAATCCTGTGGCCAACAAGGGCAGCGCGTTGGGAAAGCGGTAACCAAGGATCAGGGCAAGCACCACATTGATGGCGCCGGCCACGCCACCCTTGATCGCGGCGATCTGCATGGGATCGCCGCCGGCCACCTGCCGTGTCAAATTGTTGTCGATGGCCCAGCACAGGCAGGCACCGGTGATCGCCAAGGCACCCCAGGGAATGTCGGTGTTCGTCTGACGCTGCCAGGAAAGCAGCACGCTGCCGGCAATGATCGCCAGCATGCCGAGGAATACCCGGCGATCCACATTTTCGCGGAACACCACCCACGCAATGACCGCGGTCAGCACCCCTTCCAGATTGAGCAGCAACGAAGCGGTCGAAGCGGGTGTGCGTGTGAGCCCTACCATGAGAAGGATCGGGCCGAGTACACCGCCCGCCAGCACGGCGCCCGCCAGCCACGGGACATCGCGCCGGATCAACGGCGCTTCGGTCGGCGCCTGGTGGCGTACCTTGCGCAGCAGTATCCACAACGACAGCCCGATGCCTGAACCGGCGTACAGCAATCCCGCCAGCAGCAAAGGCGGAATCGTGCCGATAAGCAACTTGGCCAATGGCGTGCTCAGTCCGAAGAGAACGGCGGCGGCCAGTGCCTGCAGGATGCTTCGTGTTTGATCGGAGTTGGGTTGTTTCATGGTCCCATGATAGGGACGATGGTCGATAGATTGGGAAGAGGCGGTGCGCCATATTTGGCAAGCCAACCCCGAGGTGCAGGCCGCGCGGGCGGATATGGACGCGGCCCAGACCCGTGCGCCTTGTCCAAACGGGGGGCCGTCCAGTTGCGGAACCACCCAATGTCCGCTCCAGTGCATGTTCCACACGACCGCGAGATAGCGTGTCTCGTCGATGGGTACCGGATGCAAAATTCCATCATGCAAGCCTCCTGGGCGTCAGGAGGTTGTCTGGCCCATCGGATGATGAGCGTTGCGGCGGATCCGGCACCGTCAGATCGAGCCAGTCCAACGCGATGGTGGCGACTTCAGCGGCAAGCATGGTCCGGGTGTCGATGGCTGTATGGCCCTGTCCGCATGGACCGTATTTTTTCGAGCACGTGGCCTTGAACAGGCCGAGAGTCGGCGTGCCGCTGGCGACGGCCAGGTGCATCACGCCGCAATCCGCGCTGATGAAACCATCCATGTTCGCGATCACCGCGGCAAGGTGGCGCAGGTTGCGCGTGTAGTAACAAGGGAAATCTCCACCAAGCTGGCTTTGGCCATGTTCAGCCACCAGATCCACGATGCGAAGATCCGGTTGTCGGGCCAGCAGCGTGTGGATGAACTGCATCCACCAATCTGTGTCGTAACGTTTGTCGTCCGTGGCGTTGGCGAATATGCCGACGACAGCTGGGCCGACGACAGCTGACGTGCCATGCGATCGCTCCGTTTCGCCGAGGATTGCTGCCAGCGTCTGCCGGGCTTGCGTCATTTCAGCGTCCGATATCCGCAGATTGAGCGACGGAAAAGCTTGCCGGACCGCTCCCGCATACGCAGCGCGCAGCAGGAATACGCTGCGATGCGCCTGATGTTCTGGGCAAGGCATGGCGCGCAATGCCGCATGCCTGCTTCCATGCTCGTCCGGATATCCCAGCTTGAAACGTGCCCTGACGATGGCCAACAGCAAACGGCCGGACTGCGAGCCATAGCTGGCATCGATGGCCAGATCGTAGGTGTTGCCTCGTAGTTGTCGGAGCAAACGGGCGGTCGACCACAGATGCCGCGCGATTTTTCGCGGTAGCGAATAGATCGCACGAACCTGGAAGCGGTTGGCGAATAGGCTCTCCGCCGCACAGCCGCCGTTGACCATGTCGATCTCGGCACCGGGATACAGCGTCTCGATTTCCGTCAGCAGGGGACTGAGCAGAATGGTGTTGCCCAGGCGGTGATTGGGGCGGCAGACGAGCACGCGATGGATGCCGCGAACCGGTAGTTGGTCAGGTTCGCACAACTGTGCTTCGATGGATTTCAACAGACGCTGAAAGCAGAACGCAACGAGACAGCGCCGTAGGTGATTTCTGCGTTCGCCTGCGGCGGGTCCCGGCGGACCGTTGTTAGGCAATTGCGTCAAGTACGCCCACACCTCTGGAAATGCAGGGTGATGGCAGGCTATTTGCTGTGATCGCGGTACACGTCAATCCGCGTCGTTGTTGTCGAGCGAGTTTTCCAGCACCTTGCCGGTCTTCGCGTCGACACCAACCTCATGCGTGTTCTTGCCCGCCTTGATGTCGAACGAGTAGCGCAGTCCACTGCCGCCGGCCTCCTGCTCCAGTTCGCCGCTGACGATCCTACCGGGGAAGGTCTTCAACGCGATCCTGCGCGCCTGCATCATGCTGATTTTCGCTTGCGTGGCCGGCTGGGAAGGCGTCTGGGCCTGCGCGACCGTCACAAAGCCACACAGGGCGACCGGGAGGACGAGGATGATCGATTTGCGCATGTTTTTCTCCGGCGTGGATGATGAGGAACGCCGCGCGCGACGAGCATGCGGCGAGCTGTACCTGCACCCTACGTCGCCACACTTAGTCCGCCCTTATCGGCCGGCCATGACCACGGCTTTCAATCCAGCCCGCCAGATCTGCCACGAAAGGTGAAGGTGGACAACGCCTTCTCGACGAGCCACCAGCCTGCCGCCACCGGCAGGTCCTGGCTTGCGAACAGACAGCGTCGGGAACGCCTGCGCCGAGTCGGAGTACCCGAGGAAGCATGATGCTTAGGCGATCGCCTGACGCTGGCGTTGTAGCCGAAGAGCTTCCAACACTTTGGATGCCTCTCACCTTGAGGGTGTCCCTGCGCGGGTCATGCGCCGCATCCGCCAACCGATGCGGTTCCGTGTCAAGGTGGGGCGTCGAACGTATCATCTGGCTTGCGGATGACTTCACCGAACCCCCACCCAATCATGCGAATACTCGTTGCCGAAGATGAGGTCAAAGCCCGGCGCTACCTGGCTCGGGGCTTGGGAGAACAAGGCTACTCGGTCGAACTCGCCGAGGATGGCAACGTGGCGTTGACGTTGCTGCGTGAGCACGCCTTTGACGCGGCGGTGCTGGATGTAATGCTGCCGGGCCGCGATGGCTGGAGCATCGTGCAGACCATGCGTAGCGAGGCGATCCGTACCCCGGTGCTGTTTCTCACCGCGCGCGATCACGTGGAAGACCGCGTGCGCGGCTTCGAGATCGGCGCCAACGACTACTTGGTGAAACCCTTCGCTTTCGCCGAGCTGCTGGCGCGGCTGCGCAATCTGTTGCGCCAGGGCGAGCCGACGGGTGAAGCGGCGATGCTGCGCGTGGGACCGCTGCTGATCGACTCGCTGCGCCACCAAGTCACCCGAGACAGCCGGACACTTCAGCTCACGCCGAAGGAGTATGCC
Organism: Rhodanobacter sp. FW106-PBR-R2A-2-24; assembly: GCF_058789615.1. Lineage (NCBI taxonomy): Bacteria > Pseudomonadati > Pseudomonadota > Gammaproteobacteria > Lysobacterales > Rhodanobacteraceae > Rhodanobacter > Rhodanobacter sp. FW106-PBR-R2A-2-24. The sequence goes on along the minus strand of NZ_JBYTBV010000001.1, from coordinate 11,089 downwards.
CTGCTGCTGCTACTGGTGCGGCACCGTGGACGAGTGCTGTCGCGCACGTTGATCGCCGAAAGTGTGTGGGGCATTTGCTTTGAATCACAAACGAACGTGGTCGACGTGGTGATCCGGCGTTTGCGCAGCAAGTTGGATGCGCCATTTGCTGCGCCGCTGCTGCACACCGTGCGCGGTGTCGGCTACATGCTGGACAGCCATGAGCATTGAACTGCCGTGGCGGCGGCGCTCGATCGGCGCGCGGCTGAGCTTGCTCTACACCCTCGTGGCGCTGACCGCCGTCGTCCTATTCGCCGGCATCACCGACTGGCGCCTGTCGACCAACTTTAGCGCCGAGCATCTGCGTTTCATGCAGGCCAAGGTGGCCGAGTTGCAGATGGACCTGAACGACGCCGAGGGCAAGCCGCAGGTGCTGCTGGGCGAGATCGCGAAGGAAACCGAGGGCACGCGCTTGCGTCAGTACGAGGCGCGCGTGCTCATCGGTGGGCACGTGCTAGGCGAGACGCCGGAGATGCGGCGCGAGCTGCCCGTTACGGTGTTCCCTCCCGCCACCGACGGCCTGCCGGCGGGGCCGCTGCAACCGCATCACGCGGACCAGTATATCTACATGCTGGCGACAGTGCGATTGACCCGCGTCAACGGCGACACACCACCGGAACTGCAGCTGGCATTGGACGTGACCCGCGACGCAGCGCTGCAGAACAGCCTGCGTCGCGCGCTGGCATTGGCGTTTCTGCTGCTGGTGCCGCTGCTGGCGTTCGCCGGGCGCTGGGTGGCGGCGCAGGGGTTGGCACCGCTCACGCGTATCGCCGGTGCCGCGCGCGCGATCACGCCAGTTGACCTCTCGGCCCGATTGCCACTGACACCGCCGTGGCCGGACGAGCTGCACGACTTGGTGCTGGTGTTCAACGCGATGCTGGCACGGATCGAGGAGGCGTTTTCACGACTGTCGCGCTTTTCGGTTGATCTGGCGCACGAGTTGCGCACGCCTCTGGCCAACCTCAGTGGCGAACTGGAGGTGTGCCTGATGCGCCCGCGCGACGCGGCAGATTATCGCACGGCGCTGGAGTCGGGCCTGGAAGAATGCCGGCGGCTCAATGGGCTGATCGAGAACCTGCTGTTCATGGCGCGCGCCGAGCACGCCGAGCAAGCCCTGCGCTGCGAGTGTTTCGATATAGCGCAAGCCTTTGCCTGGGTGACTGCCCAGCATGCCCCAAGCGCGACCGCTCGCGACATCCGCATTCGTCTGGACGGCGCCGCTACAACAGTGGCCGATCCGCTGTTGCTGCGGCAGGCGCTGGCGAATCTTCTGGGCAATGCCATACGCCATTCGCACGACGGTGGCGAGGTGCGGATCACGTTGCAGGAAGTGGCTTCCGGTGTCGACATCCGCGTGCAGGACGACGGCGAAGGCATCGAGGCGGCGCACCTGACGCACCTGTTCGATCGCTTTTACCAGGTGGACGCGGCGCGGCGTCGCGGCGTCGGCCAAGGCACCGGACTAGGGCTATCCATCGTGAAAACAATCGTCGAACTGCATGGCGGCACAGTGCGCGTGGAGAGTGTGCGCGGCCGCGGTACCAGCGTGACCATGCATGTGCCGTCGGCCCTGCAGATCCAGCCCGGCACATCAACTGGCACGCCATCGCCGACATCCGCGCACCTATGAAGCCAAACTTGGCCCATGTCGCGCATCGCGCGTTCAAGATCGGCATCGTCATCAAAGGGCTGGATGGCCTGTTGGAACTGGTGGGCGGCAGTGCGCTGCTGCTGACCGGTCGACCGGCGATTCATCACGCCGTGGCGCTGCTCACGCGGCAGGAGCTGATCGAGGATCCGCACGATGTCGTCGCCAATTACCTGCAGCACATGGCGCAGCAGCTCTCGCTGAGCACGCGGCATTTTGCGGGAATCTATCTGCTCGCGCATGGACTGGTGAAGATCGTGATGGTGGTGGGGTTGCTGCGTGGGCTGCGCTGGTCATACCCGATGGCGGTCGTGCTGATGACGACCTTCATGGGCTATCAGGGCTACCGGCAGCTCCATCAGCCTTCGTTGCTGCTTGGCCTACTCACCGTCATCGACGTCATCGTGACGTGCCTGATCGTGCGCGAGTGGCGGCATCTACCCGCCAAGACTCCGCCCATCGAATGACAGAAATGACATCCAACCGAGCGCGGTTCATCACGAACGTCCAACTATGCTCGCTGGATGAAAATCCATGCGTACGAGGCGATCACGCTAGCAGCGAAGACCCGAGGTGGTTCGAGTGCCAGTGCCGTGCGCACCGCACTCAGCGCGCTGCTGACGCTCAGCGTTGCCGCCTGCGCATCGGTTCCTAGTTCGCCCGTCCCCGACCTGCAGCATCAGGCACAGGCGCTGCAAACGCGTCGACTGGATGATCCAGGCTTGGTTGCCGCCGAGGCGCGTTTGCATCTGCCCACCTCCGCCGATGTGACATGGACGCCGGATCGCGTCACCGTGGCGGCCTGGTACTTCGACCCCACCTTGGCGCAGGCGCGCGACACAGCGCAGCGCGCCGAGGCCGACGCGGCGCTGGCCGCCCAGCGCGCCAACCCTACCCTGCAACTAAGCCCGGAAAAAGCCATTAGCGGCCTCGACGTCGCTTCGCCGTGGACGATCGGTGCATCGCTACTGCTGCCGCTGCTGCATCCCGGCGAGTCGGCTGCACGGCGTGACATCGCGGCCGCCCACACGGAACAGGCCCGTGATCGAGCGGCGCTGGCGGTCTGGCGGAGCCGCGCGCGCGCCGTGACAGCGCTGCGCGAGGTGCTGCTCGCGCGCCGTGCGCAGGCATTGGCTCAAACGGTCGCTATTGCCCAGGCCAGCTATCTCGATGGCGTGCGCCGGCGTGTGGCAGCCGGTGCCAGCAGTCGCGACGCGGAGCTGGCGGCGGAGCTGGCGGCGCAGGGCGCCGCTGCCGACCTGGCCAATCGCACAGCGCAGCGCATCGCGGCGGAACATGCCCTAGCCGGTGCGATCGGCGTACCGTGGTCGGCGCTGAATGGCGTGCCGTTGGTGTGGCCACAATTGGATGCGCCGCCCCCGCCAGCCGCGCTGCCAACGGGAGCGCTGGCCCAGGCGGCCGCCTGGAACCGACTCGACCTCGCCGCACTGCTGGCGCAGTACCGGGCCAGTGCAGCACGGCTGCGCTTGGCGGCGGGCACGCGGTATCCGACAACCGCGGTGGCACCGGGCTACATCTACGACCAAGGGCAGCGCAAGTTCGGGTTCGGTGTCGATATCGAACTGCCACTGTTCCACGGTGCCGGCGCGCGCATCCGCGCGGCGGCCGCCGCGTGCGATGAGGCTGCGGCGGCGGTACAAGCGCGACAGGCGCAGATTCTCAACGCCCTGGATGCTGCACGCGCCGATTACACCGCACGCTACGCCGCTTGGCAGCGTACGCTCGACGCGGCCGCCGCCGCCCACCAGACCGCGGCGCATGCTCGCGTGCAGCGTCGCGCCGGGCAGATGGATCGCGGGCGCGAAACGATCGCCGAGGTAGCCGCTGCGCACACCGACCTGGCCGCCGTCGATGCGCTTGGTGCCACGCTGAATGCACTCGGCCAACTGGAAGACGTGTTGCAGCGACCGCTATGGCCCGCTTCGACGCTGGCACCACCCTCGACAGCGAATCCGCTGCCATCCTCCTCACTAACCGAGACTGCCCATGCGCACTGATTCCGGTTGGCGTCGCGTCGCTTTCGTCAGCGCCTGCGCGGCCGTGCTGGCGCTGCGGATGCCATCCCTGCATGCCGCCACCGACACCGACGGCGGCGTGACGTTGCCCGCAGCCAGTGTCAACGCCAGTGGCATTACCACCGTCGCGCTGCAGGCAACGAAACAGACTACACAGGCACAGGCCATCGCCAGCGTAATGGATCCGCAACCGCTGCTGGCGCTGGCGGCGCAGTTGCAGGCCGCGCACGCCAAGGCAGTGGCCGCCGCGGTCGCCGCCCACAGCGCCAATGCCGAGGCCAAACGCTCGGCGGCGCTCTATCGCGATGGTGAAAATACCTCGCTGCAGCAGATGCAGGCGGCCGCCGCCGCGGCCGCACAGGCACAGGCGCAGGCGCAGATCGCACAGACGCAGGAGGTGGCGGTGCTCAGCAGCGCGCTAGCGCAGTGGGGGGCCTCCTTGGCAGCGCTGGCCGCGCGCGGACCGTCGGCGCTGGAAGACTATGCGGACGGCCAAAGTGCGCTGCTGGCCGTGGCCATGCCCGTGGATTCACCCGCACCGGCCGGCGACACCGTCGTATTGTCGCTGCCTGGCCGCAGCTCGCTGCCGGCCCATCTGATCGGAACCTCCCCGCGTGCCGATGCGGTTGTTCAGGGCGCGACCTTCTTCTATCGCGCCGACGGCGCCGGGTTGCGCACGGATCAGCGGCTGACGGCCACGGTGCCGCTGGCAGGCACCGCGCAGACCGGCGTGACGGTGCCGACGGCGGCGGTGATCTGGTACGCCGGTCAGCCATGGGCCTATGCCGAGACCGCAGCTGGCCACTACCAGCGGCGGCCGCTGAGTGTGGCGGCACGCAACGCCAGCGGCTGGTTCGAGGCGAGTGGCTTTCGCGCCGGCGAACGAATCGTGGTGCGGGGTGGCGAGTTGCTCCTCTCGCAGGAACTGTTGCCACCGCCCGGCGCGAAGCCCGCCGGAGGCGATGACGATGACGATTGAGGCCGGCCTGGTACCGGCCGATCGATCCACACCGCATCGCGCGGACATCGAGGTCTCGATCCACCGCGCGATTCCATCCTGCCGCGCCACAGGTACCGGCTCATGTTGAATGCGATTGTCGGTTTTGCGGTGCGCCTGCGCGGGGTCATGATCGCGCTGGCCGTGCTTGCGACGACCTACGGCGTGCTGGCGCTGGGGCGCGCCCGGCTCGACGTATTCCCGGAATTTGCACCGCCGCAGGCGATCGTGCAGACCGAGGTACCGGGCTTTGCCCCCAGCCAGGTCGAGACGCTGGTGACGCAGCCATTGGAGAACGCGCTGGCCGGTGCTGGCGAGCTGACCAGCATGCGCTCCAAATCGCTGCAGGGTCTGTCGATGATCACCCTCACGTTTCGCAACGGCGCCGATCTGCAGCGCGTACGCCAGACGGTGAGCGAACGGCTACAGCGGGTGGCCAGCACACTGCCCACCGGCGCACGCACACCAGTGCTGCTGCCGCTGTCGTCGTCATCAGGCATCGTGCTGACGATCGGCGTGACCTCGAAGAAACTGGACGCGCTGCAGCTGCGCACACTGGCCGACTGGACGCTCAAGCCGCAGTTGCTGTCCGTGCCCGGCGTGTCCGACGTCAGCGTCTTCGGCGGCGACCAGCGCCAGCTGCAGATCCAGGTCCACCCGCAGGCGCTGGCACGCTATGGCCTGTCGATGCAGCAGGTGATGGCAGCGGCACGTCGTGCCACCGGCCAAGCCGGCGGCGGCTTTGTCGAGAACGCCAGCCAGCGCATCGTGCTGGCGCCCACCGGCCTGGCGACCACACCGGCGCAGATCGCCGAGGTGGCGCTGAAAACGCATCACGGCGCGGTGCTGCGGCTGGGTGACGTGGCCACGGTGAGCAACGCTGCGGCGCCGGCCGCTGGCGCGGCCACCATCATGGGCCAGCCCGGCGTGATGCTGGTGATCGCCGAGCAGTACGGGGCCGACACCGTACGCCTGACCCAGGCACTGGATGCGCGGCTGCAGTCGCTGAAACCCGCGCTCGCCGCGCAGCACGTGACGCTGTACCCGGCGTTGTTCCGCCCGGCCAACTTCATCGACGCGGCGGTCAGTCATCTGCGCGATGCGCTGCTGATCGGCGCGGCGCTAGTGCTGGCCGTGCTGTTCCTGTTCCTGCGCAACGCGCGGGCGGCGCTGATCTCGGCGGTGGCGATTCCGCTGTCGCTGCTGGCGGCGGTGGTGGTGCTGGAGCACTTCGGGCTGGGGCTGAACACGATGACCTTGGGCGGTCTGGCGATCGCCATCGGCGAAGTGGTGGACGACGCCATCATCGACGTGGAAAACATCGTGCGCCGGCTACGCTTGAACCGGCTCGACGCCGCGCCGCTGCCCGCCGCGCAGGTGGTGCTGGCCGCCTCGCTGGAAGTGCGCGGCGCGGTGATCTACGCCACCTTCATCGTGGCGCTGGTGTTTGTGCCGGTGCTCACGCTGTCCGGCGTGGCGGGCAGCTTGTTCGCGCCGCTGGGCATCGCCTACATCGCCGCGATCATGGCCTCGCTGGTGGTGGCATTGACGGTGACGCCGGCGTTGGCGCTGACCCTGCTGCGTGGCAGCGACAACGCACCGGAACCGGCGCTGCAGCGGCGCATCAAGCAGCGCTATGCCGGCCTGCTGGCGCGCGTCGAGCGGCATCCGCGCGCGCTGCCGATCGTGGTGGCGGTGCTCTGCGTGGCCGCGTTGGCGGTGCTGCCGTTCCTGCAGAGCAGCTTTCTGCCGCAACTGCGCGAAGGCCACTACATCGTGCATATGCGGCTGGCGCCAGGTGCCTCGCTGCAAGCCTCGGAGGATCTGGGTGCGCGTGTCAGCCAAGCGCTGCTGGCGGTGCCGGGCGTGCGCTCGGTGGCGCAGCGCACTGGCCGCAGTGCGCGCGTGGTCGATCCCTCGCCGATCTTCGCCACCGAATTCGAGGTGGATCTGAAGCCGCTCTCCGGTTCCAGCCAGCAGCGTGTGCTCGACGGCATTCAGCGGGCGCTGAAGCCGTTTACGGGGAGCGCGTTTTCGGTCAATACCTTTCTAACCGAACGCATCCACGAAACCCTGTCCGGCTACACCGCACCGGTGGTGGTGAAGATCTACGGCAACCAGCTCGACCAGCTCGACCGCGTGGCCCAACAGTCGGCCACGGTGCTGTCCCGCCTGCCGGGCACCGCGAACGTGCAGGTGCAGGCGGCGCAGGGTGAGCCGCAACTGTCGATCCGCCTGCGCCAAGACGTGCTCTCGCGCGACGGCATCGCACCGGCCGATGTGCTCGACACTTTGCAGGCCGCGTACGCCGGCACGCGGGTGGGACAGGTGCTGGACGGCAACCGCGTGTTTGACGTCGAGGTGATCCTGCCGCCATCGCTGCGACTGGATCCGGCCAGCGTTGGCGCATTGCCGGTCATCGCACCCGATGGACGCCAGTGGCCGCTGTCGGCGCTGGCCAATCTGACGATGAGCCAGGGGCGCGTGATGGTGCTGCACGAAGACGGCCAACGCGTGCAGGTGGTCACGGTGAATCTGCGCGGGGCCAACGCCGCGACGTTCACGCGCCAGGCGCAGCAGGCGCTGGCGCATGACATCACGTGGCCACCCGGCACCTATCCAGTGTTCGGCGGCGATGCGGCCGCGCAGTCGGCGGCGACCAACCAGTTGCTGGCGCACGCCGCGCTGGCGCTGGCCGGGGTGATTGTGCTGCTCTATCTGGCCCTGCGCAGCCTGCGTTCGGTGACGCTGGTGCTGGTCAATCTGCCGTTCGCGCTGGTCGGCGGCGTGGCGGTAGCGCTGCTGATGGGTGGCACGCTGAGCTTGGGCGGACTGGTCGGTTTCGTCACCCTGTTCGGCATCAGCGTGCGCAACTCGATCATGTTGGTGTCGCACTACCGCCATCTGGTTGAGGTCGAAGGCCTGCCATGGAACATGGACACCGCGCAACGCGGCGCCGCCGAGCGGCTAGTGCCGATTCTGATGACGGCGCTGGTGACCGCACTCGGGCTGTTGCCGCTGGCCCTCACGGCCGGCGCGCCGGGCAACGAGATCGAGGGCGCGATGGCCGCGGTGATCTTGGGCGGACTGCTGACCTCGACAATCCTCAACCTGCTGGTGCTGCCGGTGATGGCCGTACGCTGGCTCCATTTTGCCCCAGCGACGCCGTGAGGCAGACGTGCGCGTTGGCGGTTGCGCGTTCAGCTCGATTTGGTGGCGTTTCGACGCGTGGACTTACAAACTTCGCTGTGAACAAGCCTTCTACGGAAGAAAATCCCTATGCCTGTCAGCTATGTCACCGAGGAGCAGCGCGACAGCTATGGCCGATACAACGGCGAACCGTCTAGCGACGAGCTGGCACGCTATTTCCATCTCGACGATGCTGATCGCGCGTACATCGCTCGCAAGCGCGGCCATGCCAACCGCTTGGGCATCGCGCTGCAGCTCACGACACTCCGCTACCTGGGAACATTCCTCGACGATCCGCTGGATCTACCGCCACTGGTGCTATCCACCGTTGCCAGACAGCTGGGTATTACGGACACAGATCCCTCTCTCGATGACTACCGGACTGGTGAACTCAGGTGGGATCATCAGCGCGATATTTGTCGTCAGTACGGCTTCGTCGAAATCACCAAACCGCCCATCGGCTTTCGGTTGGGGCGCTGGCTGTACGCGTTGTGCTGGACGGGAACGGAGCGACCCAGCGCTCTATTCGAGCGAGCCACAACATGGCTCCTGACGCACAAGATACTGCTCCCGGGTCGCAGCACGCTCGAACGATTTGTCGCGAGTGTAAAAAGTCGCGCCGAAGAGCGTCTATGGCGTCGTCTGGGTACCCGGCTCTCGGATGCGCAGCATGAGCGTCTTGAGCAGTTGCTGACCGTGCCGACCGGCAGCCGCTATTCGCTTCTGGATCAATTGCGCTCAGGCCCCACCCGTGTCAGTGGCCCAGCGCTCATTCAAACGCTGATGCGGCTTCGAGAGGTTCGGGAGCTCGGGATCGATCTACCTACCGTGTCGCATCTTCCGGCTAGTCGCATCACGGCGCTGGCCCGCTTTGCGGGGGCCGCCAAAGCCAGCGCGGTGAGCCGCTTGCCCGAAGTTCGTCGCCTCGCGACCCTTGTGGCATTCGTGCACTGCCTGGAAGCTACCGCGCATGATGACGCCGTCGAAGTTCTTGAAATGTTGCTGCGGGATGTCTTTGCCACGGCACGAAAGGAAGACCGGAAAACGCGTTTGCGCACGCTGAAAGACCTCGATCGTGCAGCCACGCTGCTGGCCGATGCTTGCCAAGTGATGCTGGACACCACGCTCCCGGACAAGAAACTACGCAAAGCCTTGTTCGCCAAGGTGCCACGCGACATCCTCGCCCAGGCCCTTCAGGAAGTGAGCAACCTGGTGCGACCACCCGACGATGTCTTTTACAGCGAGCTGAGTGAGCGCTATCGGCGCATCCGCCGCTTTCTACCCTTTGTCTTGGAGAACCTGCGCTTTGGAGCGAGCCCCGCAGGCGAGGCCGTGGTCGCCGCCTATGAATGGCTTCGCTCGCACCCCGGGCGATTCAAGGCCGACGATGACGTCCCGCGCGATGTCATTCGCAAGCGCTGGCAGCGCTACGCGATTCGCGACGACGACAGCATCGATCACCGTGCTTACACCTTCTGCGTGCTCGACGAATTGCATACGTCATTGCGCCGACGCGACGTGTTCGTCGCACCCAGTTGGAAGTATGCCGACCCGCGCGCAGGGCTGTTGAGCGGCAGCGAATGGGAAGCTGCGCGCCCCATCATCTGCCGCACGCTCGATTTGTCTCCAACACCCTCATCGGCGCTCGTCGCGATTACCAAAGAACTCGATGAGACCTACCGCGCGGTAGCGTCCCGGCTCCCAGACAATCCTGCGGTGCGCTTCGAGGGCGAGAACGACCTGGTCGTCAGCTCCCTCGACAAGCTCGAAGAACCAGCGTCTTTGCTGGCCTTGCGCGCTGCGGTTAATGAGCGTTTGCCACGCGTGGACATTGAAGAGGTATTGCTGGAGATTGCGGCCCGTACCGGTTTCACCGATGCCTTCACCCATCTCACCGAGCGGTCTGCTCGTGCTGCGGAGCTTCCGATCAGCCTCTGTGCCGTATTGCTGGCTGAGGCGAGCAACACGGGCTTCGAACCCCTCGTTCGTGCCGACATCGCTGCACTGAAACGATCGCGTCTGTCGTGGGTCGACCAGAATTACCTCCGCAACGACACCCTGGTTGCGGCCAATGCCATCCTGGTGGCGGCTCAGAACCGGTCGATTCTGGCCCATCAGTGGGGTGGTGGCGACGTGGCGTCAGCCGACGGGATGCGTTTCGTCGTGCCCGTGCGCACTGTGCATGCGGCCGCCAATCCGAAGTATTTCGGTCGGGAACGCGGCGTGACCTGGTACAACCTGATCTCCGACCAGTTCAGCGGTCTCAACCACATCACCGTGCCGGGCACGCTGCGCGACAGCTTGATCTTGCTGGGCGTGGTGCTCGAACAGCCCACCGAATTGCAGCCGACGCAGATCATGACCGACACCGGCGCATACAGCGACGTGGTGTTCGGGTTGTTCAGGCTGCTGGGGTACCGGTTCTGTCCCCGATTGGCGGACGTCGGCGGCACGCGATTCTGGCGCATCGATCCCGAGGCCGACTACGGCGACCTCAATGCCGTTGCCCGCCAGCGGGTGAAACTGCCATTGATCGAGGAGCAGTGGGACGACATCCTGCGGCTGGTGGGCTCGCTGAAACTGGGTCGTGTACCAGCCAACGGCATCATGCGAACCTTGCAGATCGGCGACCGTCCAACCCGTCTGGCCCAGGCCTTGGCTGAGTTCGGACGGATTGAAAAGACCCTGCACACACTGACCTATATTGACGATGAGGCGAAGCGGCGTAGCACGTTGACCCAACTCAACCGTGGCGAGGGGCGTCACAGTGTGGCGCGCGCCATTTTTCACGGAAAACGCGGCGAACTCCGGCAACGCTATCAGGAGGGTCAGGAGGACCAGCTGGGCGCGCTGGGCCTGGTGCCCAACATCGTCGTCTTGTGGAACACCATCTACATGGAGGCGGCACTGGATCAGTTGCGTCAAGACGGTTTTCCCGTACGGGATGAGGACGTCGCACGGCTGTCGCCGCTCAGCCATGACCACATCAACATGCACGGCCGATATTCCTTTGCCGTGCCCGAGGCAGTGGCCCGCGGAGAACTACGCCCGCTACGAGATCCCAACGATAGGGAAGGCGATTGAGAGGATGAGTGCCCCCGGAGGGGTGTTTGGCTATCTATATGGTTTCTATGGATAAATAGACCTTATCCCGGTTTTTCGTTCCATTGCTCCCCAAAC